>CAYSWE010000013.1:5325-21374 GCA_964434515.1 uncultured Phycisphaerales bacterium
ACAGGCCCGCTTGCCGATCTCCGTTTGGGCCGGAACCACACGATTGGTCCGCTGGTAGGGTCACGCTTGCGGGATCGCCGTTCCCATCCGGACTGCCGTCTCGCGCGGCAAGTTCGGTAGTGTAGGGCCGCCCGGGCCGATCGTGACGACCGTGGTCGAGCCGAACCCGAAGCGGCCGAGCTCGGCGCCGAGCGTCAGTCGACTACCCGGCTTGGCGACGGGCTCGATGTCCCCGACGTTGAGCGCTGCGACCATGATGACCGCCGCACGCACGCCTGCATCCAGTCGAAACTCAAAGACCACGCGTTCGTTCGTCGCAAACAAGCCCTCGATGCTGTCGACCGTGGGCGGATTGACCGGAAACAGCTTGCCGGGAAGCCGGCGGACGGTACCGAGCGTGCCAGCGAAGGGAGCGTGCACGCGGTGATAGTCGCGCGGCGCCAAGTAGATGGTCGCCTGGCTCCCGCCGGCCAGGGCAGCGCTGAAATCGGCATCACCGATGAGCTGCGCGAGCCCGTAGGTTCGCCCCTTCACCTGTTCGAGCCGTTCGCCCAGGATCGGTCCGCTCGCAACGATCCGGCCGTCGCAGGGCCAAACCAGAGGCGCGTCGGTGGCAATGGGGCGCGCACCGGCAACCAACGGGCGTTTGAAGAACGCCGCCAGGCTGGGATACTCCTCGAGCGTTCCAGCGACATCTTCGAGTCGTGCACCGTACCTGCGAGCGAACCACCGGTAGGTCGGGGCGCGCAGTCGTCGGGGTAGCGGCAGTCGCGTGAGTAGTCCCGTCGCGCGTGACAGCGCGACCTTCGGCAAGGCGCTCAACAGAACTCTACGCAGTGTGCCCACACGTTCTGCTTAGGGCCCGAGCAACCGGAACGCCAGGGTTTCGAGCGGCCTTGGATGGGGCTGGGTGATCCATCGGCTATCCTGCCGCGCGTGGCGGTGTGGGAGAGGCGAACGGGAGCGTGTACGGCAGCGGTCGGTGTGATCACGATTGCGGCGCTGGGACGGAGCGGCTATCTGGCAATCGGCTTCGCCCACACCGGGTCCGCGGCCGCGGGTAGCGCAATCCTCGGCGCGCTTTGGGTCGACGTGCTCTGGATCCTGGCCTCGCTGTTCGCCATGCGCTTGGCCGAGCGATGTGGACGGCTGGTGCCGCTAGTGAAGGCGCCGATCGTCGCCGCATTCCTCTGGATCGCACTGGCCCGAATCGCCGACCTCGTCTGCTTCTATCTCAGTGGCGGACATGTCGACGCCGCAGCGCTGTTGGCGACGTCTGTCTTCGCGGACGTCGTGCGGCTGGACCTCCGCGGCAAGTTTGGTGTGCTCGTGGCCTTGGTGCTTGCAACCGTGGCGGCGGCGCTCTGGCTTCGCTTCCTGAAACAGGCCGAGCCACGGCGTGACGCGATTCGGCTTGGGTCGTTGGCTTTCGGTTGCCTACTGGTGCGGGGTGTGTTTCTGGTCACGGCAGAACCGTCGGCCGTCGTCCGACTGCGCCCAGTGTCGGTCGTCCCCGAAGTGCGCATTCTCGAGGCGTTCGCGACGCTCCTAGAACGACGAGACGCACGTGTGGGCCCCTTGCTGCACCCTGTCGTCAAGAAGAAGCTGCGCCGCTTCGGCGTCTCCGTCGATGGAGCGCGTCGCTGGCCGTTCGAACGCGTACTGCATGAGCCGGCGCTGCCCTTTGCGCGCTCGGAGCGTTGGACGGCACGTCCCAGCGTCGTTGTAGTCTTCCTCGGCTCGGCCGCGGCGACCACGCGGAACGGCACACAAGCATGGCAACGATTCCTCGGCTACGCCCGCATCGTGGACGGTTTCGTTGGACCGGACCGCCCAGGGATCCGAGAGTTCCTCGCCGCGCTCACCGGCTACTCGCCGGTCCACGCCAGGGCCGCCGGCCGGCCGCTTGGATCCCACTTGGCCAAGGACCGGCCGAATCTTCGCGGCCTGGCCGAACCCCTAGCGGAGCGTGGCTGGTCCACGGCTTGGCTGGGCCCCAGCACGACGGTCGCTACCAGCGAGCGATTCGTACGGGTCGGCTTCGCAGAGGTGGATCTGTTCCATGACGCCGGCGCGATGTTTCAAGATGCTTGGCGGCGCGTCTGTGCGAGTCGACCTGTCCTCTTGGGTGTGCAGGGTGTGGAGTTTGACGCGCCCGCAGCTCATAGTGCCTTCCTCCGATTCTGGGATCGACTGCGGCGATCCCAGCAGAAGAATCGAACGATCGTCGTGCTGGTCGGCGGCAGCCAGGTTCCGAGCGATGCAACGCCGGCGCGCGGGCTTCCGGGTGAGCGCAGTGCGGGCTCGACGTTTGGACCGATGCTCTTTGCCGTGTTCGACCCTCGCTATCGCCTGCAGGGACGTTCGCACGTGTTGTCCGGGTTCGTGGATGTGGCGCCGACGATCTTGCACTTGCTCGGCATCGAGGCCCGTATGTCGGCCGAGGGGCGCAGTGTCTTCGGTAGCCGGCGTTGGTTTCCGGGAGTCCTGGGAACTGCAGCAGGCTGGTTCGCCACGCTGCAACCTGTGGACGGGGACTGGGCCTTGGACCTCTTCGGCGCCGAGGACGTGCGCGGCGTCTGCTCCGATCCTGCGCTGATCGATCCGTCACTTCCGATGCTCACGCGCTGTGAGCGCTGGACCTACGCACAGTGGAAGAACGCGATTGAACTCGCGGATCGCGTCAGTCGGCGCTAACGGCTCGCGCCAGCCCCGCATTTCTCGTCGGTCAGACGTCCAGCACGCCGCTGCCGATCGAGCTCGTGAGTGTTTCGACTCCGGTTTCGTAGTTGCAGTGGGTTGCTAGCGCGGTGTCCCACGGGAGCGGCCGCGTGTCGCAGACGGCGCCAAGCGCGGCGGCGGTGTACCTCCGGGCGGTCGTGCTGAGCTTCGCCTCACCGACCATGGCGATCAAGGGCCCGACCGTGCGTCGGTCGCCAATGAACCCGAGTGCTTGGACCAAGGCTGCATGCGCGAGGCTCGGACGCTTTCGCTTCGAGACCAGCGCGAGCACACGCTGGCTAGCGTTGCGTCGGCCAAGGAGCGCCAGCGCGATGCATGCATTCGCGAGCCGCTGCGGTTCGTTCAGGGAGCCTCCGACCAGTTTTTCGATCGTCGGGATCGCCGGCTTGAATCCCATGAGGCTCAAGGCGACGGCAAGGTGGCCACCGGTCCGATCGTTCTTCCGGAGTTCCTCCAGGCGCTTCAGGATGTCGCGCCCTGCCGTGCGGTACTCCATGAGCCCGAGTGCGGTCGCTAGACCAGCCACGACGGACGGGCTGCGACTGCGACGTAGCTCTTGGTGGATCGCGTCGGCGATGGTTACGTCGACCGACAGTCGGGGGTTCTTCGACCGCGCACCTCGATCTAGCAGCGCCAATCCGAGGGCGATCCACGGCTTGCGCAGTTGCGGCGTTCGACGCCTGCGTAACGCTTTGAGCAGATGCGTGCGGTTCTCTGAGCCGCCGATGCGACCGAGGCTGATCGCAGCGAAGTTTCGGGCCTGTTCGTCTCGTCCGGATTGTTGGTAGCGGCGTAGCGCCTCGCCCGTCTTTCGATCGCTCGGCGTCACCATGGTGGCAAGCGCCAGCGCGGCCGAGCGCTGCAGCCACGGGGAGGTGTGTTGCTTCGTGATCTGTCGCTCGATGAGCTTGCGATAGGGGCCCGCAGCCTCGGTCCCGGAGAGACTCGCGATCGCCGTGAGCGCGTGGGCCCGCACCTGCGCGTGCTGTTTGCGGTCGACCAGGATTCTCTTTGCCGCCTCGAGGGCCTCGTGCTGCAGGACCCGCCCTCGGTACGTCGTGATGTCGGGTGCGAGCAAGCGCAGCGCGTGCAGCGCGGCCACCAAGGTGTCGACACGATTGCGCTTCGCGAGAACCGTGCGAGCCACGTCGAGCACTTGCGACTTGACTGCGTCACGCTTCGGATGTGCGCCGAGCAACGCGAGCCCGTAGAGTGCATAGGCTCGGATCCGATAGGGAACCGAATGGTCGGCCACGAGGCGCTGACCGCGCTTGCTGTCCAGGGCGAGCGCGCGAAGATCTGGCAGCGCTTCGTCGAGTCCCGTGATGCCGAGTGCGAGGGTGGCGTACTCGGCGCGCCGGGGATCTTGCGCCGGGACGAACGACCGCAGAAGCCGCAGTGTGGCCTTGTCCGGGCGGGTTCGAGCGAGTGCAAGGATGGCGGAGGCTTGCACGTCGCGATTCTTGGAGTCACCTCGCAGGAGCTTCTCCAGTGCGACGCCCGCTTTCGCCCGATCGCGACCGCTTGGAGCGAAGAGTCTCAGTGTGGCTTCGCGTAGCTCGGTTGCGCTGCGGTATGCCACACCTGTCACGGTCGCTCCGGTGTAGATCGTCTCCTTGATCCGTAGCCATGGGGCCTTGTTGAACTCCCACCAGCGTTCCCACCCGCTCGACGTCGTGGCGGGACGAGGATTGCCAAGGCCTGTGGTCGCGCCGGGTAGTGGAACACGGCCGCCGCCGGTCGTGGGGCCGTAGCCGCCGCCTGGGCCATAACCGCCGCCGCGGCCTGCGCCGCTACCGCACTGCGAGGCGACCGCTGCCGTGAGTAGGAAGCTCAGGGCAATCGAGAGGGCGCCAGCGCGATGTACGAAAGATGCTTGCCAAGGGAACCGGGGGGGTCTGAGCACTGGGATCACCGGACGACGACAATGGGGGCGCGTCTGCACAGTAGTCCGGGACCGTCGCTGCGGAACGCGCTTTCGGTCGGGCTTGTTTCCCGGGTGTTATCGGAGCAAATCCAGCAAGGCGCCGCTCTCATCCTGACCATGGCGAAGGACGTTGACTCCGAGGCGCCGGAGTGTGCGCGAGCGGGCCAGCTTCGCTGTTTCGGCAGCGATATCAGTGTCGCCAATGCGCGACCGTGCGCTGGTCACCGCTTCGCGCGTCTGCCCGAGTGCTCGGCCGGCGTGGTCCAGCCGGCGAGTCGTCGCTCCGAGCTTGGCCCGCGACGACGACACCTGGTCGCGAGCGGCATCGAGTGCCGACAACGTGGCGCTTGCGTCCGCGGAGAGGCCCGCAATCCCCAGTGCCGCCGCCGAGTGATCGCCGATGTCGAGCCGCGGATTGGGGCCGCCGAGTCCGTCTTCGAACGAGCCCGAGAAGCTCCCGTCCAGCAGCTTCTTGCCGGCGAAGTCCGTGCTAGCAGCCACGCGCGAGACTTCGTCACCGAGCGCATCAAACTCTTGTTGGATCGCCGCGCGGTCGGAGTCGGACAGCGTTCCGTTCTGCGCCTGGACCGAGAGCTCGCGCATGCGGCCGAGAAGGTCGGACGAGCTATCGAGCGCGCCGTCGGCGACGGCCGCCACGCTGGCTGCATCGGCGAAGTTCGCTTCCCCCTGCGCGACGCTCGCCTCAATGGCAAGGAACTGTTGCACCGTGGCAAGGGCCGCCGGATCGTCCGCGGCGCGGTTGATTCGCTTGCCCGACGCCAGCCGCTCGGCGCTTCGTGCGCTCGCTGTGTTTGCCTGCGCAATGCCCGGCGCAGCCGCGCCGATTCCCCTGATCCCAATCATACGACGGTACTCCTGGGACTCCTTATCGGTCGCGGTGCGCCGAGCTTGAGTTCGTGGTCAGAAGCCCAAGGTCGTAACGAGGCCTTCCGACGTGCCAAACGGGAACGGGATATTGAGCGCCGAGTCGAGATCCAGAACCTGCCAGAGCAACGGAACCTGGTTCAGGGCCTTGTCGCATGGCAGCGGGACCGGAAGCCGCAACCCCCCGGTGCTCGAAGAGATGACGATCGACGTGAGGAGCGGCGAGACGAGGAGGCGGGATCCCTTTACGCCGCCGATCGCTCCCAGGTCGACGTTGAGTCGGGTGGCGCCGAGAAGCACGACATTCACTCCGGTTGGCCCAAGCCCGGTCGCGGTGACCGCAAACGCTTTGGATCCGAGGACGGGCAGACCGTCCGCGCTGATCGCCGGTGTCCCTTTCGTGGTCTTGGCTGCCGTGCCGTAGAGCGACAGACTTGCAGTCGGGATGGTCACTCGCAGGTCGTCACAGGTAAACGGTCGCGCAGTCTTGTTGTCCTTGATGAACTCTCGGTAGCCGATGTAGACGCCACCGCCGAAGGTCGGCGTCGAGAGGCGGCCGGTCAGACGCGCACCGTCGCCGCAGCCGAATGTTCCGCCAAAGTACAACTCGGCGATTCCACCCGCGACGGTGAGCTTGAGTCGCTGCCAGCCGTCGTTCTGACCCACCTTGACAGCGATTTTGCCAAGGATCTTTGGCTTGGTCAGGGCACCCTTCCCCCAACCGCCGTCGTTGTGATCGATGAGGTAGAGCATGCCGCCCTTGTCGGTAACCTGGTACGTCGCGGTTACGCCCGTGTTGCCGTTAGCATTGAACTTGAATACGCCCGACGGATCGGGCGTATTGTAGAACGTGCCGGTGCTCCCGGTGACGCCGAGACTCCAGGTCTCGAAAAACGTGGCTTGCTCGGGCTTGGCGTCGAAGTAGACCCAGGCTTCGACGCTCACGTTGCGCAGCGAATCCGTGACCAACATGTTGGTGTTGCCGCCGCCGGCGCGGTCCCAGAAGATCGCAGCCTTGCCTCCCTGTGGCGAGACCTTGATCGCCGAAGTGTTGTCTGAGTCCGCAATCGTCGGGTCGATGATTCGACCGGGAGCGAAGGAGGAACCCCACTTGTTGACGACCGCGCCAACCTTACCTGCGTCGAAGTTGTCGGCGTATGGCAGGAGGTTTTTTCGGTTGTTGGTCTTCCCCGGAGTCCAGGGATACAGGCCAAAGTGGCGGTTGCCCTGCAGCGTGAAGCCATCGCGCGTGCGCTGCCACGAGGTCTCGAAGAGGTCGATGCTGATGAAGTTACCCCAGACGCCGTCGCCCTTGATGAGCTTGCGCGTGCGAGCACCAGCCCAGACGCCCTTGTTGGCCTCATAGAGCAACGTATCGACGATCTTGCCGCTCTTGTCGAGAAGAGTCAGCGTCAGGTTGGAGTTGCCCCAGAGGTTTTGCGAGCCAGCAACGAAGTTGACATTCGGCACCGAGGTGGCACCGATCACGTAGAAGCCCCGCGGAGGGATGGAGGCGTTTGCAGGCAGTGTGTACGAGACGGTGGGGCCGGTAGAGTCCTCGGATGCGAGCTTCCAACCGGCCATGTTCACGCTACTGCCAGTCCTGTTGTAAAGCTCGACGTACTCGCGGTCATCCGTCTTCGAGTCGTCATAGGAGAACTCGTTGATCACGACGCCTTGCATGAATGACGCAAGAAGAATAGTGGCTAGCATCGGTTCGGTCGTACTCCGATTTGGGAGAGAGAGGATTGGGAGGAGAGGCACGCTAAGCGCGGGGAACTCGCCAAGAGCGAGCGGGTCGCGCCCCAGCACGATATTCTGGAGTCACCGGCTTGCCAAGCCCCCGGCGGAGTCTTCCGCCCCCAAGACGGGCAACCGAAACGCGAACCGATTCTTGCGGAGCCGCTCATCGTACTCATAGTCGATCGTGCCGCCCCAGCTTTCGACCGTCATCCGGCAATAGTAGAGGCCGAGCCCGGAGTTGCTCGCCCCAGAACCCCCTACCGTGGTGAAATGGCGTTCGAACAGATGCTGTCGGATATCGACGTCAATGCGTTCTCCACGGTTCTCGACGGCGACGCGCACGAAATCCCCTTCGCGGAGCACAGCCACCGCGATGTGCTCGCTGGCCTCCTCGAGCGCGCCAGTGAAGCTGTGACGAAGTGCGTTGTCGAGCAGATTGGCGACGACCCTCTGAAAGCGGAGGCCATCGCCAGCGATGCGCACATCCGTATCGAGTTCGGGCGCACGATGCAGTGCGAAGTCCACGCGACGCAGGATGAACGCCGGGCGGAACTCGTCCAAAACGGCGCGGACCGACGCGACGACGAATGGGCCGGCGTCCTTTGCGGCGCGCCAGGTCTCCAGGCCCTCGAGATCTTCCGCGAACCAACTCAGCATATTGCGGATGAGGCGTTCCTGTCGCTTGCCGGCTTGGAGTCCCAGCCGGACGAAGCGCGCCGCGTCGGCCTCCGGCAGGTCTTGTTCCAGCATCTTCAGGCTGGCGACGACACTGGTCAGCGGACTGCGTAAGTCGTGCACGATGCAGTGCAGGAGGATTTCTTTTTTTTCCGCCTCGCGACTCCGTGCTTCTTGCTCGAGCGCTAGGTCGCGCGCTCTCTGGACGATCTGCTGCTTCTCTATGAGTGTGCTCTCTACCGGAGAGATCAGGAGTAGCGCGGCGCCATTGGTGAGTCGCGTGGCGGTTGCCTCCAGGCACCGATCGACATCGGCGAGACGCTCGGACCAGGGGCCGGACGCGAGGCTCCCGACCCGCTCGGTGTGCCAGAACTCCTCGGCGTCGACGAGGAACGACTCGAGGAATGTCGAAACGCGCGTGAGCGCGAACCGCGAGGCCTCTGGTACGACGCGGTCGCACCATCCGGGAGGAACGCCGACGCAAGAGAAATCGTCCACTCCGTGTCGCTCGAGCACCAGCACCTCGAGTGCGCTGAGCAACGCGGCGCTGCCCGCGCCTCGGCCCTCCAGGGCCAGCAGGATCTCGTTGCGGGTCTGCTGCCTTCGTGCCTCTTCGTTGCCGATGCCCGCCGAGTCGAGCAACACGAGCCAGTCCGCGTCGCGATCCACAAAGACGTGCACGTCCGCGTAGACTCCGGGGCGGAACTCGACCAAGGGCAGGACGGCGGCTGCTTCGTCCGTTGCGAACATGGCCTCGAAGAACGCCACTTGCTCCACGAGTGGGGCACCGACAGCTAGATGGCCCAGGCCATAACTGTCATGCGGACCACCGATCGCGCGCACAACGCCGGCCTTATCGCACTCGATCCAGGCAGGCGCGCGGGTCTCGACTACGGACGCAAGCAGGTGACTCGCGAGCCGCGCCGGTAGCGTCACTTGTCTTGCTCCATTCGACGCACGAGTGCAACGAAGGCAGTCTCGACCCCCTCTCCCGTCTTGGCGCTCGTCGGATGCACATCGACTCGCGGGAGCTGCGTTCGAATCGCATCGGGAGTGACGATGAGTTCGTCGGCCAAGTCGACCTTGTTCAGCACAACCGCATGTGGAATCGGGCCTGCATGGGCCAACACACGCTCGCGCAACTCGGGGAGCACATCGAGGGTGGAGGTGCGGGTCCCATCGACGACAAACAGGCAGCCAGCCGCCCCGCGCACGTAGGCCGGGCGCACCTTCTGAAACACGTCGTCGCCGTGCAGGTCCCAGACCACGAGTTTGGTCGGACGACCGTCGACGTCGATGTCGCGCGTGTCGATCTTGACACCGACCGTCGTCAGATATTGCCCAGAGAAGATTCCCTGAGTGAAGCGCTCGACCAGGCTCGTCTTGCCGACTGCGAACGAACCGAGCATGCAGACCTTGCGTCGTGCGACCACTACTTACCGGCTCCTTCGAACTCGATCCGTTCCACCGAAGGGAGCAGTGTTGCGAAGCGCCGGGCACGTGCAACCCAGTCCGGGGGCGCCACGCCCTTGACGAACAGCGTGCCGTCTTCGAAGCGAAAGCGCACACCGCTGGGTGGGAGTAGCAACGCCTGGGCGCGCCGTACGACGAACGCCGGGTGCGAGGACAAGATCGGCTCCCAGCGCATGTCGATCGGAGCGAGCGACAGTTCCATTTCGCGTCGAAGCTCTTCGGGATCTCGAGCGAACTTGTCGCGTAGGCCAGTGAGCCGGTAGCGACCATCTGCGTGTGCCGTGCTGGCAACGACGATGCCAGGCTCGGCGGCGAGGCGCTTGACGAACCGGCGCCAGGCTCGGTTGGACGTCCAGGTGTGAAACGTCGAGATCGCCACTGCGATCACAGCCGCGGCGACCAAGGTCCCCAGGATGATGGGGACGAGGCTGCGCTGCTTCGGGCGTTGCCGTTCGATCAGGCATTCCTCTAGCGCAGGCTCACACAGCACGAACGGTGCGTTGTCGGTCTTGAAGGCACGCAGTGCGTCGGCGCGGTCGGCGTGAATCGTTTCCAGGGTCTCCTGGAGGCGATCCCTGAGCGATGCGGGCGGAGTTCCGCGCACGACGAACGCAAGAATCGCCAGCGGCCCCACCTCGGCGCCGATGGTCACGCCACCAACGCGCATGGACTCCAGGTTGCCGGATTCGCAGCCAGGCTCCGACTCGGCGAACGAGTCATGCACAAAGTCCTGAATGGCGCGCAGCATCGCGGAGACGGCATCCGGATCGCGCGCGACGACGTCGCTCCGCGCGACGTTGGCCAACAGCAACCCGCTCTCCCGATGGATCAGGAACACCTGATCGACACGGAACTGGAGTGTGTTCGCGAGCACCACATCCGCGAAGGACTGACCGGTGCGCCATGCCGTCCAGCGCCAACGCAGTCCACGGATGGTGAACGTGTGCTCAACGGTCCGGTTGACGGCTTGTGTGAGCGACGCCATCGCGGTCGCCATGGACTTGCGAATGGCGGGGCCAAGGATCGGAAAAACCGCGTCAATGAGCGGCTGCGGGTTGCGCTTGACCGAGCGCTCGAGCGCACTTTCCACGGTCGGTGTCATCGCCATGGCAAGCGCGGCCGCATCGCGTTCGGAGGTCTCGACGACCGCGGAGACCAGGCTGCGCGACATCTCGAGCGATCGCGTGCCACCATCGTCGAGCCGGCTCTCGAGCGCATCGAGACGTTCGCGCTCCTCCTGCGTGAGGAGCGCCCGCAAGCGGTCGAAGTCCGAAACCGGACCTCGCGGCTTGCCGTTGCTGGCGCTGCTACTTCGCGCTTTTTGCTGTGGACTTGCCATGCAGGCGCCGTGCGAGTTCGGTAAACATGTCGGCGATCTCGGACGCGTCAGCTTTCGCTTCGCGCAGTTCTTGGTTGGTGGCCTCGAGTCGTTCGAGCTTCTCTTGGATTTGCTTGTTGTTGCGCAGTTCGGCCAGCTCTTTGTCCACCCGTTTGTCGAGACCATCGACGCGCGTTTCGAGTTCGCCGAGGCGCCGTTGGACGTCTGCGGCAACCTTCGAAATGGTACGTTCTAGTGAGCGCGAGGCCGACCCAAACAGGAGCTCGCGGACCTGTTCGAGCCGGTCATCCCCACTGGCACTTCCGTTGGATTCTCGTTCCTTCATTGGTATTCGGCTCCAAGTTGGGCGGCCAGCATAGCCCGAGGTCGGGACGACGCCACTCAAGCTGTCCCATTCTGAGTGACGTTCCAAATCCAGGCCCACGGAGAGCGTGATCCTGTGGACGACGACCGCGGGACAAGAACTTCGAAATTCTTTGGTTCCTCCGGATCCCACAAGAAGTCGTGAAGCATCCAGCTCGGGGGCCACGACATGCACAACGGATTCGCCGAGACGTAGCCGTTGTTGGCACGGGAATTGTCCGTCGGTAGTCTGGTTCACGATCGAGGGTTCCTGCGCATGAAACGAGTCTCCTCCCTGCTTTCCCTGACGCTCACGAGTAGCGTTCTGGCGCTCGCCGTCGGCGCGTGCCACGGTCGGCGAACCTCGTTGGTCACGGCCGAGTCGCTGGCTACGAGCGTTCCGAATCCCGACCGGAATCTCCAGCGCCAGCGCGTGATGAGCAGCCGTTTCTGTGCCACGTGTCACCCTGCCATCTATGCCGAGCACGAAGAGAACACGCACGGCCGGGCATTCTCGGACCAAGAAGTCCGGCTGGCTACCGGACACTTTGCCCATGGTGACTGCATCCGCTGCCACACACCGCGTCCGATTTTCGAAACAGGAATCGGCATGAATCCGGTGCGCCGTCACCATGATCTCGAGGGGGGCATCACTTGCATGAGCTGCCACTGGAAACCGGGCCAGGACTACGGAAGCTTCGCGGGCGGCGTCCAGTGCAAGACGGCGTTCGACCATCGCGTGGGGCAGGTCGAAGCGTGCGCCTCCTGCCATCGCAATCACGGGACGCCGTATCAATGGGAGCGAGCTCCCACCGGCAAGGCCGCCGGAAAGACCTGCATCGACTGTCATATGCGGCGAGTCTCACGACCTGTGGCCGTCGGCCAGAAACCGCGCCGCGTGCGCTCGCACGTGTTTCCCGGTGTGCGCAATGCAGCTCACGTGCGTCGCGCGTATCGCTACTCGGTGGAACTGGACGGCAACGAGGTCGTCGTCCGCATCAAGAACAAGGGGGCGGGGCACAACTTTCCCACCGAGCTGAAGCAGCGTTCGGTCGAGTCGCTCGTCGTCGTTCGTGACCCGAAGGGCAAGGAAGTCGCGCGCTCGCGCATGGTGTTTCGCGATCCTTACAAACGCCCCTACGGCCTCACTCTGCCGGTCAACACCCAAATCCCGGCGGGGCAGACGCGCGAGCATCGCGTGCCGCTGCGCCTGGCGTCGGGAACCGTCGATTGCGAGCTGCACTTCAAGACCTACTTTCCAATCGCCGACCACCACCCCGACCTCTCGCGGATGCTGGAGAGCAAGCGTCTCGTCTTCGATGCCATCACGCCTTCCGACAAAGACGTTGTTTCGGCTCCGGACGTAAGCGTCGTCGTCCCGGACGGTATCAGCGTGCGCCAGGCGAGCGCAGCCAACCTCGTGGACTTTGCTCGACCGCCGATCGGTACGGTCAAGAT
This sequence comes from uncultured Phycisphaerales bacterium, assembly GCA_964434515.1. Taxonomy (GTDB): domain Bacteria; phylum Planctomycetota; class UBA1135; order UBA1135; genus CAYSWE01. The sequence goes on from CAYSWE010000013.1 coordinate 17,910, forward strand.
CCAGATTCCGCAAGGCAGCGATGCGGCGGCCATCCGGGAACTCATTCAGCTGTTCCAGTTTCCGGTTCCCGAGGGGAATCGGCGAGCGCAGGCGCGGCTCGTCGAAATCGGGACTCCGGCGGTGTCGCAACTGATCGACGCCCTGGGGTCGTGGGACAACAAGACCTTCAAGCAGGCCGCCTCGGTCCTGCGGCGCATCGGGGCGCCCGCGGTGCCGGCCGTGCTCGCGGCGCTCGAGCGCGACGAACTCTATGTCCGCTTGCACGCACGCAAGATCCTCAGCACCACGACCGATCCGGAGATCAAAGCGCACGCGATCCGGAGAGTCCTCGCCGGGCTGGGTGGCGAGAGCGCCGTCGATCGTGCCTCGGCCGCCGCTACACTCGGTGCGCTTGGAGCTCGGCAACACGTCGCGGATCTACGCGGCTTGCTAGGGGACGAGGCCCCGGACGTCGTGAGGGCCGCAGCGCTGAGTCTGGCGAAGCTCGGTGATCGAGCCGCGACGCCGGCCATCTTGCAAGCGATGCGCCGCACGGTTTGGGCGGAGACGCGCCGCGATCTCGCGTTTGCCTCGGCCAGGCTCGGCTCGGTCGAGGGCGTCGGGGTGCTCATGGATGGGCTGGACCACCCCGACGACCTCATCCGTGAGCGGTTCTTCGAGTTGCTGTTCGCCGTGACCGGTCTGCATGCCGGCTTTGATCCCTACGCTCCACGGCCCGATCGTCTCCAGGCCCTCTCCAAGCTCCGTGCCTTCTGGGCCAAGAGTGGTTCGAGCGACTGGCTACGTCGACCACCCTTCCCGGGGAAGCGCAAGCATGACCAGGCGTGGGCCTTGGTCCAGAAGCTTGGCAAGGACGACCGCGAGCCGTTCGAACGGTTGGTTCAGATGCACCAGGACGCGGTCTCGGCGCTGGTTCTCGGGCTCAAGTATCCGGTCGGCTTCGCCGCGCGGCGTGCGCGCATCGCCGAGGCGCTCGGCCGCATCGGCGGGCACAACGCTGCACCGTTCTTGGCGGCGACGCTCCGTGATCCCGTGCTAAGTGTGGCGGCATGGGCGGCGTGGGCCTTGGAGTCGAGCCAGGACAAGGCCGTCCTGCCGGCTCTCGAGCGCTATGAGGCGCGCTTGCAGACGCTGGCCGCGACCGGGCGCTTGCCGGCCTCTGCTGGTCCGTTCGACGTGCTGCTGGCTCAAGTCGCGCGCACGCGTCTCATGCTTGGCGATGTTCGGAGCAAGCAGACGTTGGTCAACTTGCTGCTGTCGAACGACCTCACGGCGCGGCGCAGCGCCGCGCGCGCGTTGGAGGACCGCTTCGGTGAGACCTACGATTACGATGCCGCCGGCACGCTCGCGGAACGGCGGGCGGCCGCAAAGCGCTGGCAGTAGCTTCGTCGACTAGAAACGCCACCCATTCAGTTCTGGGGGATTCGCACGAACCAGGGGGTTGGCCAGATCCGCAGCTCGGAGGTTGCCCCGTCGCGCCAACGCTGCACCTCGGCACGCCACGCGGGTCCGGTGAAGAAGTAGGCGCGGCTTCGGCCCGCGATCAGGTGTTCGTGGGTCGCCAGGATGAGCACGATCGCGAGCACGACTTTGCAGGGCACGCGCGCCGAAGTGGCCGAGGCCGCAGTGAGCAACAACATTCCGAGTGCGAGGTTTGGCGCGAAGAAGTAGCGCCCCGAAAACTCCGCGAAGCGCGCGATTGGCTCGGCCTTGCCGATCGAGAGAGCGCCGAGATACCCAAACGACGTGAGCAGGGCGAACGCCAGCACCAAGCGACGAGCCACAGGTTCGCGCCAGCGTACAAAGAGGAGCGCGAGGAAGGCAACGAGCCCCGCGCCGATCAGTGCCGTATGCGCACCCAGCAGGCGTGCCAGCGACTCGGCCTCGTGCTTCCCCAGGAGCGGGAGCAACACGGACTTGAAGCCGACGGCCGCGAAGAACCCGGACCATTCGAACTGCGAAGGCGTTCGCTGCCCGAACAGGACCCCGGTTGCCTGCACCAGCGTGGCGGCGAGCAAGGCGATGGCCTCAGGCCTTGCACCCGAGTCGCGGAGAGCTCGCTCTTGCCACGCACGCACGACAAAGAGAGGCGCAAGGAAGCATGCCGGTGGACCACTCAATCCGCCGGCCAAGAGCACGCCGATGCGCAGCAGGCTCGCCGGACGCGACCCTGTCGAGGTCACCAAACAGACGAGAGCGGCCGCGGCGAGGTGGAAGTGCAGGCAGGTCGTTGTCGCGTAGAGCTCGTGACTCGGAACCGTGACGGCAACGAGCAGCAGGACCGCGAGACTGCGCGGCCAACTGGCGCGCCGCGCTTCGATCGATGTGAGCCAGATCGCGGCTGGGCTCGCTTGCGCGAGAAACCCGACGGCGGTCGTTACGCCCGGCGCCAGCTCCAAAGGAACGAGCGTCGCGAACCAGGCTGCGACACGCTGCACGAAGCCGACAAAACCATGGTGGAGGTGGAACAACGTTCCGAAGCCACCGTGCAACGCTTCGCCGAAGTAGTCGCGCCCTTCCTCGGCCCAGAAGCGCGGCGCCAAGAAGAGCCGCGGCGCGCGAAGCGCAACGAAGCCCAACCACAGCACGAACGCCACGCCGCGCGCCCGCGCCGACTTCGGCATCTCGGACACGGCTAGCGCAGTCTGGGAACTACCGGTTTGCGCTCCCGAATCAGAGCGCGAATCTCTTGTAGCGCCCGCGCGAGTTGTGTGTCCTTGCCGGCGGCGTGGTCCTGGGGCCGGATCGTCACGTCGATGTCCGGGTCGGTGCCGTAGTTCTCGAGGCCAAAGCCGACGTCCTCGAACCAGGTGCTGAACTCGGGTTGTGTCGTGACCGTGCCGTCGACGAGCGCGTGCCGCGGCCAAATGCCGACGACGCCACCCCAGGTGCGCCGCCCGATCAGCGGTCCGAGACCGTTGAGCTTGAATGCGTGCGAGAACATGTCGCCGTCGGAGCCTGCGTTCTCGTTGGTGATGCACACGAGGGGGCCCATCGGGGCATCGGAGGGGTAGGACTCGGCCGTTCCCCAGCGCGGCGCCTCGTAGCCGATGCGCCGGCGCAGGAGTTTTTCGAGTAGCAACTCGGAGACGTTGCCACCTCCGTTCCACCGGACGTCGACGATGAGCCCTTCGTAGTTGACCTCGACCTTGAAGTAGCGATGAAACTCGCTGTACCCATTGGCGCCCATGTCGGGAATGTGCACGTAACCGACCTTGCCGCGGCTGGCTTTGTGGACGCGGGCGCGGTTGGTCTCGACCCAGTCACGATAACGCAGAGGAAACTCCGACGAGAGGCATTGCACCGCCACCTGCTGCTTGCGTTTGCCGCGGCGAATCGTGAGCACGACCGGGCGACCGGCACGGTGCACGAGATGCGCGGCCGGGCTCGTGTGCCGATCGAGGGGTTTCCCGTCGACCGCGACGACGACGTCCCCCTCGCGCACATCGAGGCCCGGGGCCACC
>CAYSWE010000014.1:0-21140 GCA_964434515.1 uncultured Phycisphaerales bacterium
CGACGCTGCCGCGCATTGTGAGGCTCGATAATGGCGGGAATCGGCTTCGAGTTGCGCAAGCTCGTATCGCTGCGATCGGGCCTGATCACTAAGATGCGCGCCTACGCGTCCGCGGGTTTGATCTCGTCCGGGCCGTGGATCATGACCGCACTCACACTCTGTCTCGTCAGTCTGGGGGGTGGCTTCGAGACGAGCGACGTGGAGTCCAAGAAGTTCCGTGCCCTGGTGACCTACGCGTTCGCGTTCAGTCTCATCACCGTGGGGGCGGTGCAGATGGCGGTCACGCGTTGGATCGCCGACTCTCTCTACTGCAAGCGCTACGGTGGTGTGTTGCCGGCGTTTGTTACGATGTTCGCCACCGTAGGAGTCTTTCAGGTCGTTGTCGCGACGATCTACGGCGTCGTGGCGGGCTTTCCGCTGTCGACGACGTTCGTGTTTGCCGGACTCTACGTCGTCATCAGCCTGATCTGGCTGGCCCTGATCTGGCTGACCGTGATCCGCGAGTACAATCAGATCCTGCTTTCCTATGGCCTCGGGACCGGCGTTTCGATGTTCATGATGGCGTTTTGGGGCACGCGTGGCGGACTCAATGCCTACCTTGGTTCCTACGCCGCGGGCCAGGCACTTACGTTGGTGCTGCTCGTTCGCCTCTTGGTGCGTGGCATGGAGACGTCCGGAGGGCGCAGCCTAAAGGTGTGGGGCAGCGTCTTGACGTATCCCGCCCTCGTCGGGACCGGGCTCTTCTACAACTTGGCGATCTGGATCGACAAGGTGCTGTTCTGGTTCGTCGACGGTGTGCAGGCGGCGAATGGAATCTACTTCCATCCGCTATATGACACGTGCTGCTTTCTGGCTTATGTGACGGTGATTCCGGCGCTGGCGCTGAACCTCGTCCATCTGGAGACGTCGTTCTACGAGCACTATCGTGCCTACTATCAGTCGATCCTCGGCCATCTTCCACTGTCGACGATTCAGGCCAAGCGGGAAGCCATGATGGCGGACTTGCGCGGTGGCATCACCCGCTTGCTGCGCGTCCAAGGGGCGGTTTCGGCCACGGCGATCGTCTTGGCCCCGTGGATTCTCGAGCGACTCGGCCTTCCCGAGGCTGCGGTCAGGGTGTTCCGCCTCGCCTGCTTGGGAGCTTTCTTTCATATCCTGTTGCTGATCACGATCCTGATCCAGCTCTACTTCGACCTGCGCAAGCAGGCGCTGGCGAGCGCCTTCGTGTTTCTCGTGGCGAACGCAACCCTGACGTGGTGGACGCTGCAACTCGGCTTCCGGGCCTACGGAGTCGGTTATGCGCTGGCGTCGCTGATCGCGGTCGTGGTCGCGTTTGCCTTGCTGGACCGGGCACTCAAGTGGCTCGACTACCTGACGTTCAGCAAGCAACTGGAAGTGATGGGGCGCGACTGACGTTTCGGCCGATAGGATGTCTAGTATGTTCGACTCCAAGGTGAGGATGTTTGCGCCGGTTCTGTTGCTGGCCTTCTCGGCATGTGGTCCGACCGAGGCGTCGGCCCTGGCCGGCACACGTGGGCGGATCCAGGGGAAGGCCGCGGTTCGGGGCGTGCTGCCGAAGGGCTTTACGCGGTGGGTGAGCACCGGGGAAACCGAAGGACGCTTTGAGACCGCGAAGACGCGTTTCGTCGACGAGAAGGGGCGCAGCGTGGAGCTCATCGGCGCGGTGCACATCGGCGACGCGGGCTACTTTGCCAAGCTGCAGAAGTCCTTCGAGCAGTACGATGCGTTGCTCTACGAGCTCGTGGCCCGCAAGGGCACGCGGCCGAAGAAGGGGCGCAAGAGCAACAGCGTCATCAGCATGCTGCAGCGCGGGATGAAGAACGTCCTAGATCTCGAGTTTCAGCTCGACGCGATCGACTATTCGGCCAAGAACTTCGTCCACGCCGACTTGGATCCGCGACGTTTCTTTCAAAAGCAGAAGGAGAAGGGCGAGTCCATCCTCACGATCATGCTCCGGGCGATGCTCGTCGGTATGAAGCAGCAGTGCGAAGGCAAAGAAGCCACTCCCACGGTCTTCCATATCCTCGCCGGCTTCGCCAGCAAGGATGGCGCTCGTTACCTAAAGTTCCTCTTCGCCCAGCAGCTCGACGACATGGAAGCCATGCTGGCCGCCTTCGGCGGTGACAAGGGCAGTGCATCTGTGATCGTCGGCGAGCGCAACGCCGAGTGCTTTCGTGTCCTCGACGAGCAGCTTCGCGCCGGCAAGAAGAAGCTCGGCATCTACTACGGCGCGGCCCACCTGCCGGACATGTCGGACCGTCTACGCAAGCGTGGCTTCAAGCCCGTGCGGACCGACTGGACTACGGCCTGGGATTGCACGATGACGGACGCGCAGCGCCAAGAGGCAGCGGCCATCAAGAAGCGGCGTGCAGAGCGCCACCGCAGGCGCAAGGCGCGGGCGAAGAAGTAGTCGCGTCCAAGGTTCGCCGAGCCTCAGGAGTACAGGCTCGCTACGTAGCGCCCATAGCCGTTGTAGGGCAACGTCTTCACGCGGCTGCCATCGTCGATGAGGCGTTCGGTCGCTTGACTCCAGTTCGGGTGCGGAACGCTCGGATCGACGTTGCAGTGCCAGGAGTATTCGTCGGGTGACAGTGCGTTCCAGAACGTTCCCCGTCGGACGTTGGTGAACTCAATGCGTGCAATGCTCTTGATGTTCTTGATGCCGTACTTCCAGGGCACGAGCAGGCGGATCGGCGCGCCGCTCTGCTTGCGCAGCGGCTTTCCGTAGAGGCCCGTGCCGAGCATCGTGAGTTCGTTGCCGGCCTCCGCGATCGTGAGGCACTCGTAGTATGGCCACGGATAGTGGCTCATCGCCCGGACACCCGGCATCTGCTTTGGGCGGTGTGCCGCCACGAAGCGCACGTACTTCGCGCCGCTCCGGACGCCGAGTTTTTGCATGAGTAAGCCCAGCGGCAGGCCGATCCACGGGACCGTCATCGCCCAAGCCTCGACGCAGCGGAAGCGGTAGCGACGTTCTTCGAGTGGGACGAGCTTCTCGAGATCCTCGATCGAGTAGTGCCCGGGCTTGTCGACCAACCCGCCGATTTCGACCGTCCAGGGGGCGACGACGAAGTCGCCGACGTTGCGCCAAACCTCGTCCTTGTCGACCGTGAATTCGTAGAAGTTGTTGTAGCGAGTTGCCAGGCTCTCGCTCGTGAGCGGGCGCCCTGCACTGCGGAACCGTTCGTTGAGCCTTGCCGGGTAACCGGCGCGCATCGGCACCGCGGTCGCCGCGTAGCGCGCGCTCTCGTCTGCTGGGTCGCGGTTCTCGCATGCCGTGATTGGCAACGCCAGCGAGCCCAACCCGAGTAGCTTCAGGACTTCGCGTCGATTCCAATAGACGTTTTCGTCCGTGACGTTGGAGGCGAGGGCACTCCAGGGAGGCCGGGTGTGGATGGCGAACATAACCCCCTATCGACCAATCTGCGCCGCACGTTGCCCCCTGTCGTGCGGCCGGGTTGCAAGACTTGCCACGTGCGCGCATCACAGCGGCGGCATCGAGCACTTGCCGCTCCGTGTCTCGTTTCCCTTCCCTCATCTCCTGGAGAGTGCGACGACCCCGAACACGCCAGACACGAAGCCCATGCGCACAGGTAGCTTGACGGTGGGGCCGACGCTACAGTTCTGGGAGGGGAAGTTCGCGACGCCGCTCGTGATCAAGGCCAAGACCAAGTTCTGTCTCTCTCAGTACGAGACCAACACGATCCTGCCGGCGAGGCTGGTAGCAGGGAGCGCACCGCCAGCACCAACTTACTGGCGTCGTCCGGCTGGTGGTACGACCCGTTGGTCTGTGACTGGCATCATTCGCTTTCCCGCGTGGCATGTGGTTTGCGCCGGGAATGTTTCGATCCCCTCCATCTCTGCGACCGGGGTGCCGAAGCTCGGCGGTCGCTATGACGTGAACCTGACGAACGGCGCCAAGAGTTCGGTTGCCGTCCAGTTCTGTGGCTTCTCGAACAAGACCTGGGGCGCGCTCAAGCTTCCGTTCGATCTCAAGATCGTCGGAGCGGCTGGCTGCAGGCTGCTTGCCTCGGGCGAACTCCTGTTCACCGCGCGCACGAACACGAGCGGCGTGGGCAAGCGCACCTTCCTTGTGCCGAACGTGGCGGCGTTCGCGGGGCTGCACGTGTACCAGCAGTGGGAGGTGCTGGATCGGCGTGCCAATAGTCTCGGCCTGTCGTTCTCGAACGGCGGCGACGCGCTGCACGGCAACTAGTCTTTTCTGGCTTGGCGGGTAGACTGATCGGTCCGCCATGCCAGATTCAACAAGCAAGCCGCTCCTGTCCGTATGCATCCCCGCTCACAACGAGCAGGAGAACATCGGGCCAACGATCGACGCTATCGCCAAGGAACTCTTGGCTGCGGCAGTTCCGTTCGAGTTCGTCATCGCCAACGACAATAGCTCGGACGGGACCGAAGGCATGGTTCGCGCACGGATGGAGCAGGGCTTGCCCATCCGCTTGATCAATCGGCGGCCGCCCGGCGGGTTTGGCCGCGCCATTCGCTCGTGCCTGGAGCATTTTCACGGCGAGTATGTCGTCGTCGTCATGGCGGATCTTTCGGATGATCCGAAGGACATCGTGCGCTACTACGAGAAACTCGAGGAGGGCTATGACGCGGTGTTCGGCTCCCGCTTCATCAAGGGCGCCGAGGTGCAAGGCTATCCCAAAGGCAAACTCCTCGCCAATCGGTTGGGCAACAAGTTGATCCAGTTACTCTTCTGGACGAAGCACAACGACACCACCAACGCCTTCAAGGCCTATCGAGCCGATGCGATCCGGTCGCTTCTGCCGCTCTACTCGTCCCACTTCAACCTGACGATCGAGATCTCGCTGGGGCTCTTGGTCCGCAACTTCCGCGTTGCTTCGATTCCGATCCATTGGTACGGGCGCACGTGGGGCTCGGCCAAGTTTCGCATCAAGGATCTGGGCCGTCGCTACGTTGCGACGCTGATGAAGGTGTGGGCCGAGCGACGCTTTGTCCACGACGATTTGCTCGCCGAGCACGGTAAGACGCTGGATCGGATTCATCACCTAGCCGAGGCTGAGGACGAGGTTCTTACGAATCTCTCCGTTGGCTCGGCGCTTCCTGAGAGCGCTGCTGAGTGAAACTCATTGCGTCGTCCTGGCGTTGCTCGGATTCGTCAGAGGCAGGTGCACGCGGAATGTCGTCCCGACGCCGACCTCGCTCTGGACGTCCACCCGCCCGCCGTGGGCGAGCACGATGTTCTTGACGATCGATAGGCCGAGTCCCGTGCCGCCGGAGGCGCGCGTTCGGGCTCGGTCGGCTCGATAGAATCGCTCGAAGATTCGATCTAGGTGCTCGGGCTCGATTCCCATGCCGCTGTCTTGCACGCTCAAGACGGCCTGGTCACTCTCGACCGTGAGGCGCACGTGGATGATCCCATCGCCTGTGTAGCGGATGGCGTTCTGTAGGAGATTGTCCGCGACCTGGCGCATTGCCTCGCGATCCGCGGATGCCAGCACCGGCTCATCCGGGATGCTGAGCGTTAGGTCGAGATGCTTGGAGTCGGCAGCCGCGCGGGCATCGCGGACCGAGTGGCCAAAGACTGTGCGCAGGTCGATGGTCTCGAAGGCGAAGGCTGCATCCTCGGTCTCGACCCGCGAGAGCCGGAGCACGTCGACTACCAGAGCTTCGAGGCGACACGATTGTTCGCGCAGATGCTGCAGGAAGCGAGTGCGGGTCGCCGCGGGCATGTCCGGGTCGTCCGACAGAGTCTCGGCGATCCCGCGGATCGCGGTGAGTGGTGTCTTCAGCTCGTGGGACACGTTCGAGACGAAGTCGCGCCGCACCTTTTCGAGCCGTCTCAGTTCGCTCACGTCGAACAGGACCACGACAGCGCCCGTGATCGTTGCCGATGCATCGTGGATTGGCGAGGCATGGATTCGGATGAAGCGGTTCTCACCTATGGCCGGGATCGTGATCTCCGAACTAATGTCGTCGCCGTGCTCGAGCGTGTGCGCGACGGTGTCGGCGATCTTCGGGAATCGCGTTGCCTCCCAGAGGATTTGGCCGCTCGAGTTTGCCGCGTCGATTCCAAGGATGCGTGCAGCGACGTCGTTGACATGCACGATCCTCTGATTTCCATCCGTGGCCAGGACTCCTTCGACCATGGCTTCTAGGATCGAGTGCAGCTTATTCTGCTCCTGCGTCAGCGCGTCCATGCGGTTTCGGAGCCTGGCCTGCATGGAGTTGAGTGCGGTTGCCAAGCTACCGAGTTCGCCGCTCGCCCGAGTGTGGACCTGGGCGTCGAGATCGCCCGCCGCCATGGCGTCGGCGACAGCGCGCATTTCGTTGAGTGGTTCCGTTACGTGCCTTGCCATCAGGAAGCCGAGAAGGCACGCGACAACGGCGGCGATCGCCGCGCCCGCGGCGGCACGCCAACGCAGTGCATGGATGCGGTCATCGACGTCGGAAACCGCACGCGCGCATCGAACGGTTCCGACGTGCAGGTCACCGGACCAGACGGCCTTCGCCGCATAGATATGCCGGTAGCCGACCGTGTCACTGAATCGGGTGGCCGTCGCGACCCGCCTGGTTCGGATTGCCGCGAGGATCTCGGGCCGTCCCGCGTGATTGTTGAGCCGTTCTGGGTCTTCTTGGGTTTCCGCCAGGACCCTGCCGTCGGGCGCGATGATCGTGAAGCGTTCGCCGGTCGGCCGCGCAAGTGCGGTGAGCATGGCCTGCAGGCCTGCGCCCTCGCCGGAAGCGAGTTTGGGGGCCGCGATCCGCTCGAGAAACTCGGCGTCCCGGACGAGCGCTCGCGTCGCATCGGCGATCACCTGCTGCTCGACGCGGTCGGCCTGGAGCCACGCGATTGCGACTGCGGTCAGCACGATGAGAACCGCGTATCCCGCAAACAGCTTCCATAGGAAGCGTGATCGATCCATGTACGTTCTTGGTGCTACTTTTTGCCCCGGAGCGCGGCTACGAGCGCCTCAAAGTCCGCACGTTCGCCGGCGTCGCTGTGACGCGCAATGACCTTGCCTCGCGCATCGAGGGCAATCGTGGACGGGATGCCGCCCTCAAGGGCTAGCAGGTCCTCGACCTTGGCGATCGCCGTAGGTTGCAATACCAGGCAGTCGCCATGGAAACCGCGCCGCTCGAGGAACGCAGTGATTTTGGGAATGACCACGTCCGCCGTTGCGTTTGGCAGCTGCAAATCGTAGGACAGCAGCAACAGGCGACCACCGTTCTTTGCGAACTCGTTTCCGACCTGGACCAGGTCGTGCATTTCAGCTTTGCACGAGCTTCACCAGAGTGCCCATGTATTGACCAGCGTGGGCTTCTTCGCCTGTGCTCCGTCCGCGGACGGCAGGGCTGCCTGCACGTCCGCGAAGGATGCGACGCGCACTTGGGGCGTCGCCTGCGATTCGTTGCCGCAGGCTGCTAGGAGTGGAACGAGGAGCGCGATCGCGAAGAGCTTCATAAGGTTACTGGGAGAGGGGAATCGCTAGCCTTGTCGCCGCGCACGGCGGCGACCGGTGTTGATGCTTCAACCATACGGCTTGGTGCTCTTGACCTCGATGTCCTTGCCGGCCAGCAGGGCGTCGATTGCGTTCTTGACGAACGGGGTCGGGTTGTCGCGATCGAGTCGGATGCCGTCGAGCGCTCCCGCGTAGCGGAGCACGCCCTTGGCATCAATCACGAAGCAGTGCGGCGTCCTCCGCGCACCAAAGAGACGTGAGACCTTGTTGCCACGGTCGACCAAGACTTCGTGACCAAAGCCCTTGGTCGCCTTGACGTGTCGGATCAGCGCCGCGTAGGGCTGGGCACGTTGGACACCGTTCTTATTCTTGCGACCTTCCTTCTTGCGACCTCCGACGTCTTTCGACGGCGCGGCGCCGAGTTCGTTCTGGTTTGCATTGATCGCGAGGATCGCGACTTTTTTGCCAGCGTATTTCGCTTCGAGGTCCAGGATCACCGGCTCGGCGTGCTTCTCCCAGGGGCACTTGATCGACCAGAAGTGGACGAAGACCACCTTGCCGCGCAGCTCGCCGAAGCTCCGCATCTTGCCGTCGATGGTGGGGAGCGCGATGTCAGCGGGGACGGTGTTTCCGATCGCGAGCGTCGGAGCCCTACGCTTGCGTGCGTGCTTTTTCTTGTTCTGGGGTTTTGTGGGCGAGGCTGGCTTGGTGCTGATTTGCGATAGACCAGTGCTGGCCAGCAGAGCGCTGAGCAGACCAGTGACAACGGGGCTCTTCATAGCGAGTCCTTTGGGCTGAGGTTGCGAATGCCGTCGGATACGACTCGGCGAGGCGTGCTGCCAGGACGCTTCGAGAAAAACCTGCATGCGCTACTTCGCGTATTGTCCGAACTGGAACCGCTTGGTTACCGGCTTCGCGCGGGCGTCCACCATGATCTGGGCGAGTCTCTCGGCGATCTTCGGGTGTTGCTGCGCGACATCCCTTTTTTCGCCCGGGTCTTCTTGTAGGTCGAAGAGCTGCAGCTTGGCGTCGGGATGTTTGCGCAGACCGCGGCGTACCGCCTTCCATCTGCCGGCCCGGACCGCGAGTTGTCCGCCGTAGCCCCCGAAATCCCAGAAGAGATGGTCGTGCCGGCGCTGCTCGTCAGCTTTGCCCAGCAGGGTTGGCATCAGGCTGATCCCATCGGTCTTTGGTGCCCGAATCCCGACCAAGTCGGCGATCGTCGGCAAGGCGTCGTAGTGCGCCGAGATCAAGTCGCTGCTCGTTCCCGGAGCGATCCTTCCGGGCCAGCGCGCGATCATCGGCACGCGGATGCCGCCCTCGAACACGGATCCCTTGAGGCCGCGGAGTTCGCCGACGCTGTCGAAGAACTCGTAGTCGACCTGTCCCTTGAGATAGGTCGTTCCGTTGTCGGAGGTGAACATGACGACGGTGTTCTTGGCCAAGCCCAGTTCGTCGAGGAGCGCCAGCAGGCGGCCGACTTGCCGATCGAGAAACGTGATCATCGCCGCATAGCAAGCGCGCGGCGTTTCGTTGGGGAGGTAGGACTTGCCGTTGTAGGGGGGGTCGCTCCACTTGCCCGCGTATTCGGCAACCGCTTCCTTCGGAGCTTGCAGGGCGAGGTGTGGGATGACGCTCGGGTAGTAGACGAAGAACGGACGCTTGTGGTTCTTCCGGATGAACGCGAGCATCTCATCGGCGATGAGCTGTGGCGCATACTGCTTCCCGGTTCGACCGCGCGTGTTCCCTTCGAGCATGCGTTTTCCCGAATCGTCGATCAGGTAGCGCGGGTAGTAGTTGTGTGCATGGCGTTGGCAGTTGTAGCCAAAGAAGCGATCAAAGCCTCGCGCCAGCGGGTCGCCGCTCGATCCCACGCCGCCGAGCCCCCACTTGCCGAATGCCCCCGTGACATAGCCCGCTCCTTTGAGCATGGACGCGATCGTGACGCTGCCGTCCGGGATGGGCAGCTGGCCGTCGTAACTCTTCCACGTGCCGATCTCATGGTTGTCGCGGATAAAGGCGTGCCCCGCATGCATGCCGGTCATCAAGACGCAGCGTGCTGGAGCGCACACCGGCGCGCCGCTGTAGTGCTGCGTGAAGCGCATGCCCTGGCTTGCGAGTCGGTCGATGTTCGGCGTCCGGATCCGTTTCTGCCCGTAGCAGCCGAGTTCCTTCCAGCCGAGGTCGTCGGCCATGATGTAAATGATGTTCGGACGCTGGCCGGCGATGGCTCGGGAGGCAGCGGGTCTGGAGGGCTTGGACTGTGGCGTCCCCTGGGCGTGAGCGGCCGAGGCGAACGGAATGAGCAGCGCGCCGCAGAGTAGGCGCGGACCGAGGAACGTGCGCATGCGCCGAGTCTGGGCGTGCGGAGCCGGTTTCGCAAGGTCCCCTCTTGTGGCTTACGGAATCGAGCGCAGCGTGCCGAAGGCTCTGGTGTCGCGCGCGAACGGACTCCGGGCATACAGCCGGAGCAAGGTTGGACCCCGCTCCTTGGCGTCTTGGTCGATGAGCACCAGGTCGAATCGCTGCGGAAGCCCAGTGGTGCCGAGCACGGTCAGCGGGATCGCTGCCTCGATGGCGTAGCCTTGGGTTGTTCGAATGGCGACGCATTGGATGGCACCAACGGCTCGGCCATTCCAGAGCGCGCGGCCGCCCGCGCCGAGTGCCAGGGTCTGTACACGTGGCAGCGACCCTTGTGCGTTGGAGAACAATAGGTGGAGCGAGTCGGCGGTGCGGAGCCACTGGGTGCCGTCGTCCTGGACGCTGTCATCGCGCACTTTGACATACAGCAGTAAATGGGTCTTGGTCCGCGCGATGCGAAGGTTGGCGGACGCGTCGTCATCGCCGTGGTAGTTGCCCCGTCCGATTGGCATGAATGCTTGGTCGGTCAGAGCGACGGGTGGGACCTGGCCCCATTCCTCGTCTTTGCCGTCCACGTCGTTCGCGGTGAGCGTCGTGACGGGATAGACCGCCTCGTCGAGCGGCAGTCGCCCGCGCCAGCGAAAGTCGAGAGCGAGCGCCGCATCACGGCCTTTGGCGCTGGCCCGGATTCCGATGCGCATTGGCGGATCCCACGGCTTTCGGGCAGCCGCGCGCGCGAGCTTTGCGAACGGGATCTCGAGGCGGTTCGAAGCCCCTGCCTTCAGCACGAGCGACACCGGGGCTCGGTTTCCGGCGACGAACTCGGTGCTCAACGTCTGCGTCAGTGGGTTCGTGATCGTCAACTCGACCGTCCCCGGTTTCGACGAAGCACGTCGCGCGACGAACCCGGCCTTGATCCGTGCCTGGATGAAGTGGCGCCGACGTGCCAGGTTGTCGGCCCGCACAGCAAAGCGGGCACGATCGATGATCTTGCCGGCCACATCGATGGTTGTCAGGTCGATTCCGCCCGGAGCGAAATTCAGGCGGACGTAGTGGTGCACCGACGCTGCCTTGATCTGATACGGATTGGGCACGGAGTTGATGCGATAGAGCGGTGCACCGCCTCCGCCGGTGACAACATAGGGAATGCCCGCCTTTGTCGAACGTTCGTACATATGGTCGTGTCCATTGAGCACGAGATCCACACCATACATCTCGAACAGAGGGACCAGGAAGCGGCGTGCCTCGTCAATGGGCCACTCCCGCGCGGTTCCATCCGGCAGCGTCGTCCCGTGTGGTCCGGACGTGTACGGAGCATGGTGGAACGCGACCAAAGTAAATCGTCGTCGCTCCGAACGCAGCTGCTTGCGCAGCCACGCGTATTGCTGTGTGCCGGGTCCCATGTGCGAATTGCTGTCGAGGATGAGAAGCGTGTGTAGGTAGCCGTCGACGCGGTACCAGCGCTCATTCCCAGGGAGCTCGAACAGGCTGAAAAACTTCGAGAGCTCGGGGCCCGTCAGGTCGTCGTGCGGGCGCGTCAGCTCATGATTGCCGATGACCGGCCAGATTGGCAGTTCGGCCAAGAGGTCGCGCGCCGGTGCGAAGAACTCGCGGACCCATTGGCCATAGTTGCGACCATTGCTTGGGTAGTCGCCGGTTCCGATGATCGAGAGCGCATCGTGCTCGTCGCGGAGGACACGAGTGGCGATGGCTCCCCAGCGGGATGGGAGCGTCCGGACGTCACCCAGCACGATGAGGCGATAGCTCGCAGGCTGGTTGGGAAGGGTTCGGAAGTGGTGGCGGCCGCTGGCGAGCTTGCTTCCCGCGGAAACTTCGTACCAGTAGCGTGTTCCGGGTTGGAGATCGACCAACGCAAATACGTGGTGCCGGCGCGCCGCAGCGTGTCGGACGCGCCCGAGTTCGGCTTGACCGGCGATGCCGTAATGAAGCTCAGCCGGGACCAAGCTGTGGTGGTCGACGACGATGGTCATCGTGTGCGTACCCGGGCGGAGCAAGAAGGGGCCGCAGGAGAACGGGTCGATCGTTGCGCTGAGGCTGATTGCGAGACAGGCAGTTACGAAGAGACTCATGGGCGTCATCGTGGCGGAACGCGTGTCGGGGTTCCACTGCCGCGCGGATTCGGACGATTATGCCGGGCATGAAGAGACTGCATTGCGGTCCGGCGTCGCGGTGGACCCAAGCGCTACCGGTGGGCAACGGGCGGCGGTCCTTAGCCTCCACGATCAGATGGAGGTGGTCCTCCTGAATCGAATACTCACACAAGCGGAAGCCATTCCGCTCGCATCCAGCTGCAAAGGCCTTCATCACGACGGCCTGCGCCGCCGGCTCGCGCAACAAGGGGAAACTAGGTTTCACCGCCGCCGCCGGAAGCGGGACGCCGAGCCACCGGGTGCCGGGGCCGGCGTCACGTGCACCGGCAGGGCCGAGGACTCGACGTAGGAGCGTGTCGAGTTCATGCACGCGTCGAACTTCCGATCGAGTTCGCCGGCCATCGTGATCAGTGCCTTGGCTTCGTCCTGGATCTCGGCGACCGCTTCGGGGTTGAAATCGTTACCCAGGAACAGCGCGTGATCGCGCAGGGCCGCATTCAGCTTGGCATACTCCTCCTGGGCCGGAACGACCGCCGCGAGGATCTGCTCGTAGCGTTGCCGCGTATTCGCGAGGCGGATCGCACTCCGTTGCTTCATGCGTTCGTTTTCGAAGCTCTCGAGATTGGTCTGCCACTGGTCGAACACCGGCTCCGCTGCGGCCTTCATCGGCTCGACTTGCTTCGCGAGGCGCTTCGCCTGCGCTTCGGATCGGCGCACTGACTCGACGAATTGTGTGTACGCCGACACCGGGTCGCCTTCGAAGTTCGACGCAAGGATCGCCTCGAGCTGAGCGACGGCAGTCTGCGCTCGCTCCTTGGCCAACTCGGCTTCGACGTACACACGCTCGATCCAGCCGACAAGGTCGTCCACCTTGGCGGGGCCCTGGCTGACGCCGGACGAGGCGCACGATGGCAAGGCGGTGAGCGGCAAGAGCAGGGCGAGCGACGGAACGATTGCGCGGCGAATCAAGGTAGCTTCCTCAGCGATGGGCCTAGATTCTGTCTATTTCGGCAACACTTGGGACTGGCTTGAGCCGGGCCTGTCAGGAGCCTATGTGCTCGAGCACCCAGGGGCGGATGTCGTCCATCCAGGCCGCTAGCCCCGCATCGGTCAGGTGGATGCCGTCCGGCTGGACCCGGTCATTGGGCTTACCATCGTCGTCGACAAAGAGCTCGCGTAGGTCGCGATAGAACACGTGGGTGCCGTCGGCCAGCTTGGCGATGCGCGCGTGCAGGTCGTCGAACTCGATTCGCAGCGGTGCGTCGATCGTCAGGCCGCCAGCCAGTGGGCCGAGCAGGAGCAGGTGCGCGTCGGGCTTCTCGGCGCGGAGCGCGGCTACGATGGCGCCGATCCCGGCGGCGGTCTCGGTTGCCGTGTGTTGTCGGGCATTGAGGTTGTTGATGCCTATGGTGATGACGAAGACGTCAGGCTGCACTGCGGCGAGTTCGCCCTGTTGGATACGCCAGAGCAGGTGCTCGGTGCGATCGCCGGACAAGCCGAGCGCGGCGGTCCGGCGGGATCCGAAGGCGCGGTCGATCGCGCGCCCGCCGCCTTCATGCGCGAGGCGGTCTTGCACGCCGGTCAGCGACTGCGTGACGGAGTCGCCCAAGAACACGAGCTCGAGCTTGGGGTTGGCACGAACCAGGTCGCGCACGGACTCCCATTGACGCCACCAGGTTCCGCCACCCCATCCGGCGGCCTGGCCGCGGTACTCGACATTGGGCACCGGTCGGACGGCCGGGTTGGCTGGCCGCCCGCAGGCGCGCAGGATCGCGCGTAGGAGCGGCGCCACCGGGTGCAGCCCATGCGGGTGATGACCCTGGCCCGGCTTGGACCATAGGTGCACCGGTGCGCCGAGGTCTTCGTAGCGCGCGACCAGCGGCAAGATGTTCTCCATGGGCGGCACGACCTTGTCCGCGCGGCCGGCAACGGCGAACAGGGGCACCCCGAGCTTGGCGAGGTGCGACACGCGGTCGAGTGGCATCCGGTCGTAGCTCTGCGCGCTTGCCTCATCGAGGCCGTACACCTCGAGGCAACGCTTCCAGTCTTGGTCGCTGCGCTTGCCATGCTGGCCGCCGGGCCAGGAGCGGAAATCGCACACGGGATTGTCGACATAGACCGCTGCGACCGAGCCTGGATGTGCCGATGCCCAGTTGAGCACGGGTAGGCCACCACGGCTCATGCCCTCGAGCACGGGCTGTGAGTGTAAGCCAAAATCACGCAGCAGCGCGTAGGCCTCGTCGTAGCGTGCCATCGCCGGCGGGGCACCGAAGAGGCCGGCGACGTCGCAGTAGAACACATGGAATCCGCGGTCGAGCAGCGCCAGGTCGAGGGCTGGCTGATGGCCAAAGAAGCGTGCTCGCCAGATCCACGGGCGGTCATACGCGGCGGCGGCAGGGACGACCAGCTTGCACGCGGCGCCGAGCTTCGGAAGCCGGAAGTCGAGCTGCCGGAAACCATGAAAATCTGTCGGATGCACGTCGATCTTGGCGGCGCGCAGCGCAGCGCCGAGATCGCAGACCGTGTCGATTGGTGTCGTGAGGAGCGCGGTGAACAGATTGGCCATGCGTTCCGCGCCAAAGGCATTGGGGTGAACGCCGTCTCGGACGTCGCTCGGGCGGAGCGCGCGCGCCAATGGCACGAAGCGCACCGCGTTGGCCTTGGCCGCCCTGGCGAGCGCCGCCGCGATCGTGGCGAGGCGTGCGGCGCGCATGACCAGAGCCTTGCGGCGTCCCGGTGATTGTGCGCGCGTCGGAAACATCGGCGGTGGTGTGCACAGCAGAACGTGCACCGCGCCGTTGACCTTGCGCAGCGCTTTGCAGAGTGCGGCCGCGTCCTCCTCGAGCGCCGCGTGCTTTTCCCAGAGCGGGCGCTCAGCGCTTTGGCAGGTGTCGTTGGTGCCGAGCACGACAATGGCGATGTCCGGCCGCCACGCGAGCGCTTCGCGGAACTGCCGGGTCTGCATGTAGGGAGCATCCGAGGCTCGCAACAGGGTCCGCGACCCGACACCGAAGTTGCGCACGGCGAACCCGTCGCCGAGACGAAACGCGAGCTGTGCGGGGTAGCTCATGTGCTCGCGGTCCCGAATGCCGGCGCCCAACGTGATCGAGTCGCCGAGACACGCAACGCGTACGCGCGCTTGGCTCGTGACGGTTGCCGCGAGCGTCGCGGAGAGCACCAGCATGAGCGGGAAAGATCGGTTCATCTCAGTGTTCCTCGATGCGATACAGATGCGTCTTCGTGCGCAGGATCAGCGTATCGCCAACCACGGCGGGCGACGCCATGAAGCCTCTGTCGAGTTCATTGACCGTGAGCTGTTCGAACTTGCTCGATGGCTGGATGACCACCGTCCGGCCCTCGCGATCGAAGAAGTAGATATGCCCGCCGGCAGCCAGCAAGGACGCACAATGTGCGCCATCCAATCGGTGGCGCCACACGCGCTTGCCGCTTCGTGCGTCGACGCACGAAGCGATTCCGCTGTCGTTGACCAGATAGATGCGTCCCTCGAACAGCACCGGGGAAGGCATGGTCGGAACATTGCGCCGGTAGGACCACACTACATTGCTCTCGGTAACGTCGCCGGTCCCGCTTGTGCGCACGGCGAGCAACCGAGGGTGCATGAAGCCCGTGCAGAGATAGACGAGCCCGTTGCCGGCGATGGGGCGCGAAGCCATGGAGAACCCCTTGTGGCGGACCCTCCATAGCTCCTTGCCGGTGCTGGGGTCGTAGCCATAGGTTGCTTGCGCGCCGGTGCTGATCACGCGTGGCTTGTCGTCGACGTCGATGACGATCGGCGTGCTGTAGGCCTTGCGCAGATCCGGGACCAGCTTGGCGAGCTTGGCGGAGCGCTGGGTCTTCCAGCGTGTCTTGCCGGTCTGCGTGTCGAGTGCGACTATGTACTGCACGTCGCCGCCGTCGACCGGCAGGATCAGGAGGTCCTCGTAGAGGAGCGGTGACGAGCCGGGGCCTTGGAGGTGGTCGCAGTGCAGATCGCGGCGTGTCCACAACGTCTTAGCGTTGGTCGTGTCGAGGCACGCCGTGCCGTAGGTGCCGAAATGGACGTAGACCCGACCGGCCTCGACGACGGGCGATGGCGACGCGTAGCTGTTGAGCGTGTTCTTCGACGCCGGCTTGGCGACGTGAAACACGACGCGGTCGTGCAGGATCTTTCCCGATGCCAGGTCGACGGCGAGGACGCTGAGTTCGCGACCGTCCGGAGTGGCGGTCGTCAGCCAGATCCGTCCGTCGTCGACGACCGGAGACGACCAGCCTTGACCGTGGATCGCGGTCTTCCAGCTGACGTTGTCGTGTTCGCTCCATGTCAGTGGCGGTGTCGCGTCCACGGCCCGGCCATCGCCGCTGGGACCGCGGAAGTCGGGCCAGGGCGCCGGGCGCTGCGCGCCGCACCGTGGGGCGAGCACCAAGAACATCGCTGCGAGCAGGCCGACCGTTTGCATGGCCTCCGACTCTACCCGGGTCTAACCTGTGTGTCAGACAACCATGGCAAACAGAACTTCCATCCGTGTCGTCGGCGCCGTGCTCATCCTCCTCGGGCTGGTGGTTGCCGTGTTCCTATATCAGCGCTCCGATGCCGGGGAATCATCGGGGACGGGTGCCGCCACAGAGATCGCTCGTGGCGAGTCGGCTGCGGATGCAACGCCGCCGACTTCGAAGTCGGTCGCGCCAGGGCCGCGACGCCGTGCGATCTCTGCGGGCTCGAGCGGGGCACGGGTCCGGTTGCGGGGGCGCGTCGTCGACGATCGTGGACGGGTTGTCGCTCAGGCGCACGTGTGGGCAGCGGACGACGTCCTCGATGTCTTTACGGATGCACAGGGCACATTTCGAGCCGCCGTACCGCGTGCGTTGCAGGATTGGAGTCTGCAGATCGTCAAGGACGGATTTGTGGCACGCAAGGCCGCCGTGCTGCTCGGGGCCGAGGACACGCTGGATCTCGGCGACCTCGTTTTGAAACGCGGTGTGCGCGTGCGGGGGATCGTGGTCGATGCCGCCGCGCGGCCGCTCGCAGGCGCGCGCGTTCGTTTCGTGGACGGGATGACTTCGCTGCTTCCGGACATGCGCACGTCGAACCATGATTCGGTCACCGGCAGTGATGGTCGGTTCGAGCTGCTCCTTGATGACCCGGGTCGATTTCGGCTGCGGGCACAGCACCCGGCGCACGCTGCGGGCGTGGTCAGCGGCGTGGCCGCGCACCGTGGGGACATCGTCGCGGGTCTGCGCATCGTCTTGGCCGATGGCGCCACGATTTCCGGTAGCGTCTCCGGTGTGCCCGCGGCGACGGGCAAGCTCATGGTCGTCGCCCGGCTGCTCGACCGTCCGGCGGATGCGTCTCCTGTCGCGGCCGCCGCCGCATCGATGTTTGGCGACATACTCGCTGACTTGGGCGTGGGGGGGCATCGATCCGATGTCGATGCTGGCGGGCGCTTTGCCATCGACGGGCTCACTGCCGGAAAGCGGTATCGCCTCGTCCTTGTTCGCTTGGTTGACCACCGAGCAGAGCCGTGTTCGGCGCAACAGGAGTTGCGCGCGCCCGCGCGCGATGTCGCTCTGCTCTTCGACGAGGGGGCGACGGTCGTGTTTCGAGTGCGCGATGCCAGCACACATCAGCCGATCGATAAGGTTCAAGTCAGCGCCGGGCTTGAGCGCACCATGCGCATGGGGCTGCTCTCGTTTCCGATCACGAGCCTCAAGGAACACAAGATCCACCCCGACAACGAGGGACGGTTTCGGTTGACCGGCGTGCGGCCGCGCAAGGAGTTCGGATTGCTGACGCTCCAGCTCACTGCGACGGGCTATACCGAGTACAAGCGCGACAGGATCCGCGTGCCTCGCCGCGGCGGGATCGACCTTGGTGTGATTGCGCTCGAGGCTGCGCCGACGGTCCGCGTGGATGTCGTGGCAGCGCAGGGCGGGTCGCCGATCGAGAAGGCCTCGGTTGTCTTGATCGACCAACCGAAGGGGCAGACGGATCCACGGCAGGGCATCGCCGTCTCGGTCGACGCCGATGTGGCCACGCAAGTCGGGCAGGCGATGACGAAGGTCATGGCGCGCGGCGAGACCGACGCCGATGGGGTCTCGGTCCTGACGGCGAAGGCCTCGCACGAGGTCACAGTGCGTGTCGTTGCCAAGGGATTTGCGGAGTATCGCAGCGAGCCGATTCGCATCGGCGCGAGTGGCGAGCTACGACACCGCGTAGCACTCACGCGCGGCGGAACCGTCGAGGTCCGGGTGCAGGATCCGCGTGGTGGACCCGTGGCCGAAGCGCGCGTTGCACGGCGGTTGCGCGGCGAGACGACTGCGGCGGCGCGCGTGGCCGATGTGCGCGGCCACGTCCTGTTTGCCAACCTAGCACCCGGCACGCATGAGTTTCGACTCGAGCCGAAGAAGGGGTCCGTCGCGGCGCGGCTGGGAATGAAGTTCGCGATTGGCGATCACGGGTCGTGGCAGGCAGTCGAGGTGGTCGAGGGGGGGACCGCCGAGCTGGTCCTCGTCGCGCCCGATCGTGGAACGCTCACCGGGGTCGTGACCGAGAATGGAACGCCACTCGCGCGTGCCGAGATTCGTCTGGCTACCTCGGACGAGCAAACGACAGCGGCGAACGAGGCTGGCAAGTTGGTCATGAAATTGGCCCAGGTGTTCTCCGGAGGCCTGCTCGGCGGTGCAGACATCCGCACCGACGCCGACGGACGATTCCGTGTCAAGGACGTTGCCGTCGGCACGTACGTCGTGCATGTCAACGCGCGCGGCATGGCCGTTCCGGCCGAGTTTCGCGTTCGCGTTGTGACCGGCGACAACTCTGTGGTGCTACCGATCCTGTCGGCCAGCGTCGCTGGCCGAGTCACGGACGCGGCCGGGCCCGTGCGGCGCGCGGCGATTCATGTCGAGCCAGCAGCGGCTCCGGCCAACGCCCTCGAGCCGGGCACCAAGGCCGCGTTCGCCGCCGTACACTCGATTCTTGGTGGCAAGCGCCCTAGTAGCGTCAAGACCGACCTCAACGGTGAGTTTCGTCTGGTGCGCGTTCCGTGCAACGCGCCGTTCGTCGTCGTCGCCGAGTCTTCGTCGCATGTTGCTGGCCGCAGCCCACCGATCCGTCTGCGGTCTGGTGAGTCGCGGCGTGGCGTCGCTCTCCGGCTCGCGCCTGCTGGGCGCATCCGGGTGCATGCCGCCAAGGACCGGACGGCCGGCATCCGCGCTGAGTTCGTTGGCGCCGCGCCGCACGGCGTTCCGCCCCGCTTCGTGATCCTCAAGCACGGGAGCGCCATGTTGCGGAGTCTGACGCCGGGGCGCTGGGAGGTCTCGATCGACGGGCCAAAGCAGGCGGGTGAGGCCAAAGCCGGTGCCGCGCCGAAACGCATCGTCGAGGTCGTCGCCGGCAAGACCACACGTGTCACGTTCGACTGAGCCACCACTCGACGAAACCCGGATCGCGTTGCTGCGTCGCGCGGACGGCCTGTTCGTGCTGTCGCTCGAGCGTCAAGATCCGGCCGGAGATCTTGTGTTTCGCGAGCACCTCCGGCCACTCGAGGCGCGCGACCATGTGGATCGGCAGTTGCTCCAGGCGTGGGCGGAGCTTTCGTCCGTGTCGGAGATCGATTCGCGAGTTCTCGAGGCTGTACGCATCATTCTTGCCGGGACCGTTGTCGATCCCGAAGGGCCGCGACCGAGTCTGGGCTCGCTACGGATCGCTCCTCGATCCGAACGCCGCGCGCCGACGGCGGCCCACCCGCGCGCTTACAAGGGGACGAAGGCCCAGCCGCCCAAGCCACGACGGCCTACGTCGCAGAACCTACAGCCGTTTTTGTGTGTGGTGGGCGGGCAGGATCGCTTGGTGCGCATGCTCGTCGACGTGCTCGGTTCCGTCGACCTGCCGGCAGAGCCGCGTCATGCGCCGCCGGGGTTTCGTCGCGGGCTCGCGTGGTTGGCGCAGATGCATCCGACGCGGTTCGGGCGCGCGTTGGCGTTGCATGGCAGACTCGACCTCGAGCACGATCTACAGTTGCGTTGGGCGGTGGCGTGGCTGACAGCACGAGTCGGCGATCTCTGTTACGGTTGGAACGAACTCGCCGGCTGCATCGAGCGCGCGCAGCGCTGTGTGTTCGTCGACCTGGTGTGGCAGACAGGCGTTGCGGGGTGCGATCCGACCGCATCGAAGGCCGATCTCCTGGCGATCGCGGCGACATCCAGCGCCGAACGGTTTCGGGGACGAGTGCGCTATGCGCTTCGCGTGCTCGCCATGGGCGGGAGTGTCGCTGCGGTGCGAGACGCGTGCGGTCTCGCGGATGCGCACGCCCCCAGCTGGGACTTTTCTGAGCCGGGAAATATGGGCGACGCCCTGCCGCTCGACGCCGATGGGATGGCGCGCTTGCGCGGCTTCGCTGCGCGCTTCTACGATGGCTCGGACCGGGGCGTCCTGCGGCTCTGGGCTGCGTGTTGTTCCGACGAATCGCTGCCGGAGGAACTCGAGTGGATCGCTACGCGGAGGATCGATTCGGCCGCCGCGCGTGCACTCGCCGGTGCACTCGCTGATGCGGTCCTCGACGACGACGTTGCGATCGGGTCCTGGTCGAGATGGCGTGCTCCGCTGCGTCGCTTCGTGCAGGCCGTCGAGGCGGCGCCGTTTCAGACCAAGGCCGTCGACCTGCTCCGCCACTGTGTCTGGGAGTCGGCGATCGGGAATCTCGGCTGGCTCGCATCCCTCGTGCCGATCGTGTGTGCGGAGCCGTTCGCGCCGGGCGGTTCGTTGCCGTTGGTCGCCGAGCGATTTGGGGAGTTGTCGGAGGCTGGGCGCGCCAGTTTGCTCAAGGTGCCGGTTCGTTCTCTCTTGACGCTCGAAGCGATGTGCAGGCGGCGCAATGACGCGTGGCTGATTTGCTATGGAGTCGGCGCGTTGGTTGACGAGGCCGAGGAATGGTTCTGTCGTGCCCTCGTCAGCCATGCGCGCACGCTCGGCCGCGCGGCCCAGAGCCTCGGCCTGTTCAGTGCGTCGCAACGCAAGACGCTCCTGCGCCAGGTCCTCGCCAGTCCGCTTGCTGTTGACGTTGCGATGTTCGACGGACCACAACTCGCGGATCTGTATGCACGGCATGGGCCCGGGATGGGGGCGTCGCCGATACCGAAGGCGCTCCGCCGCCATCTCGCAGGTGAGGCCATGCTGACGACAGCGCAGCTCGAGCGCGCCACC
>CAYSWE010000015.1:0-20445 GCA_964434515.1 uncultured Phycisphaerales bacterium
CCGACAATGACGGCGATGGCCTCTATGACGAGGATCCGCCCAACGATCTCGATGGCGACGGCCACCTGACGCAGATGCGCAAGTATACGCCCGGACAGGGCCAGTATCGGATCGACCCGGACGACCCGCGCCTCATGCTTCGGGTGAAGCCGGGCAAGCGCGGCGACTGGACGCTGCTGGGGATCGAGGGGATCGACGACGACGGCGATGGCCGCGTCAATGAGGATGGCCCGGGCGGTTACGACCCAAATCGCGACTTTGGCAGCGACTGGCAACCTTCGTGGATCCAATACGGCGCTCGTCCCTACCCATTCCAACTGCCGGAATCGCGTGCCGTGCGCGACTTCCTCTTGGCACATACCAACGTGGCCGGGGTGCAGGCGTTTCACAATGCCGGTGGAATGGTCCTCCGCGGACCTGGAAGCAAATGGATATCCTACGCTGCTGGCGACGTCCCGGCATACGACGCCATCGGTAAGGTTGGCGAGGAGATGCTGCCCTTCTACCGCTACATGGTGATCTGGCGCGACCTCTACACCGTGCACGGCGGATTCATCGACTGGACCTATCTGGGCCTCGGCATCCTCTCGTTCACCAATGAGCTCTGGACCCAGAAGCGCCTCGACCCGGCTCGCACAACACCGCCGAACGCCGCACAACGCCAGGCCTGGACCGACCGCCTGACATTCGGCTCGCACACAATCCCTTGGAAGGACTTCGACCATCCCGTGTATGGCAAGATTCAGATCGGCGGGCACACAAAAGACACGGGCCGTGTTCCACCGGGATTCCTCGTCCAAGAGATGCTGCACCGCAACGCGGCCTTTGTGCTCTACCAAGCCTCCGAGCTACCCGAAATCGTCACCGAAAAGGTGCGCGTAAGCCGCGCCGGTGGCGCCCTGCGCTACGTGACCATCCGGCTACGCAACACCCATCTCACGCCAACCCGGACGGCGCAGGCAGCACAGCACCACATCGGTCGCCCCGACATCCTGCACGCAACGAGCGACGACGTGCAGATCCTCCGCGCCGGCCGCACCACCAATCGGTACCGCCCGAGCCGCGCCAAGCTGCTCGACCATCGAGTGGATCCCCACCGCATCCCACTCGAGTCCGGCATAGCCTCCCGCGGCGTCCTCGAAATGACCTACCTCGTCCAACTGAACCACCCATCCAAGGGAGGCCAAATCCACTTCCGCTTCGAAGCCCAAAAAGCCAAAGACCTCACCTGGACCACCAACCTCGCGCCGCGGTAAAAACGTGTCGTAGTCATTTCTTCGGGGCAAACTGCCCGACTGGGGATTTCAGTGCACGGCGACTCGGCGCGGGAGCCGTGCAAGCACGCTGGCTTCGAAGTCCAGTAGCTCGGCCAGCCGCGGGCGCACGACATCACTCGGGTAGTAGCACTCAGCGAGTCGCACGAACACCGCGTGATGCTTGGCTTCGCAGCGCGTCAGCTCCTGGTAGAACTCGCGCATGGGACCGTCGCCCAGGGCACGCGCGATGAGGCCGAGCCGCTCGGCACTGCGCGCCTCGATGATCCCCGAGATCAGGAGTCGATCGAGAAAGAACCGATTCGTGCCGCGGCTGAGCTGGGTGCGAAGCTCGGCGACATACGGATCCTTGACGTCGGGGGCTAGCGCTCCGCCGCGCGACTTGAGAATCTCGTAGACGCGGCGAAAGTGGTCGAGCTCCTCGAGCGCGACCTCGAGCATGGCTTCGACCAGCTCGGTTCGATCCGGGTAGTGCCCAACGAGCGACATCGCCGTTGCCGAGGCCTTGCGCTCGCAACCAGCGTGGTCGCGCAAGAAGTTGTCGAAATCGGCAAGCACGAAGTCCGCCCAGTCGGCATCGGTGGGCAAACGCAGCTGCAGCATCGGTCATCCTCAATCCATGTTTCGCCAACGCTCGGCGTTGCGCGCGGCGAGCTCGATCGTCATCCGAGCCTGCTCATGGCTCGTGTGTAGCGCGTGGAGTGCAACATCTGAATCGCCTCCCGACGCCCGCAACGCCCGAGCGAAGACCTTGGCAAGCGTGCGGGGCCCCCGCCCACCACCGCGCTCGCGTTCGCTGACGCAGAAGGCCACGAACGGCGCCACCGGAAGCGATTCGGCCTCGGCGATCCCGCGCAGCACCGCGAGGTTCCGCTCGACCGCGAGCTGCGCGCTCCGTCCGCGCGTCCCCCACCCGACGGCACACAAGACCACGGCCGAAACGACTCCGAGCGCGATCAGCTGCGAACGATCTCTCAACGTCGTCGGTCGGCATCGCGGAGCCTCGCGAACTCACGGTATCGCTCGGCAATGACCATGCGCCCACCCACATCCGACGACCGACGCACGGCACCAAAGTCTTGCCCAGTCAGCACCCGCAGAACGTTGGCCCCAAGCACACGCAGCGCCCAATGCGGATCAGGCGTCTGCACGACAACGTCGGCCACCTTGTCCACGACCTCGCTCCGAGCAGACGGGACCAACATACCCTCCGTGAGGCCGGAATCGATTCCCGCTGCGGCTATCGCGGCGATGAAGCGTCGCTGCACGCTCGCCCCCGCGTTGATGGCGTACCACTCGCGGTAGAGCTTGACGCGATCCCTTCTGCCGCACCAATCCACACCAACGATTCCGGCCAACAGACGACAGCTGCGAACCGCCGAATCACCGGTGGCGACCAGTCGCAGGAGCTCCTTGAAGACGGAGATGTCACCCATCTCACCGAGCAGGAACACGAACTCGCGGCGCAGCTTCGGATTGTCGGACGCCTGCAAGAGCGCCGACACGCGCCCGCGCAGCGCGGCGCCGCCACGGCTGCGCAAGCCCTGCAACGCGAGCAGCCCGAGCGGGGATCCGAAGTGCCCACCGGCGATCTGCACGAGGGCAAACCCCGCCCGCGGGTCACGCAGCAGCGTCAGCCCCCGAACCGCGGCCAACCGGTCCCCGGGCTCACCCGGACCCAGCGCACGCACGAGCAGCTCGTAGGCCCCCTTTTCGCCGATCCGCGCAATCGCAGTCAACGCGGCCTGCCGCACATGCGGAGTCGGATCCCCTAGCAGCGCTGCGATCTTCGCGTGCGCCTCGGTCACCCGCAACTTGCCACACGACTCACAGGCGCGACGCCGAACATCCCAGTCCGCGTCGTCCAGCAACGTGATCAACGCGCGGATCGTGGCGGCGTTCCCGACCTGCGCGGCCTCGGTCGCCGCCGCCGCTCGGATGTTGCGCGACTTGTGTCGCAGCGCGACGAGCACGCGCTCTGGCCCCCCGATCGCGATCATGCGACGCAGCACCTCGGCGCGAGGCAGGTCTTTCTGCGCATCGAGCGCAGTGAGGATCTCATCGAACGGACAGGTCGAAACCGTAGCAAGCACGTCAAAGAGCGACTGTTTCTGGCTAACGGACACCGAACGATTCGCAACCAACCCGAGTAAGCGGCGCACATGGTCCGCCTGGATCGGGCTCGGCTTGGTCGCGCTGGCTTGGAGCAACAGACCGATCGCGCGACGGCGCGACGCATCGTTCAAGCTCGGAAACGCCTCGAGAGCCAGCCCCAGGACGTGCTGGTCGCGTTCGCGCTGCGTCTTCATTTCGCGCATGGCACGCGACTGACCGATCCACCAGTTTCGACGCGCCTCGGCATCCAGAGATTGCGGAACAAACTCCTGCCACGCCTCGCGTTCGAGCACTCGGTTCATTACGTTGAGAAGCACCCGCAGCCGAGGACTCCGCGCTCCCGTGAACGCATCCAGAGCGCGGGCCTCCGCCGTGACGACTGCGATCGAGTCCGCCTCCGACCGCCCCTTGCTCTCGGCCAGGCGCTCCTGCAGATTGCAAAAACCCTGCTCACGGAGCTGTTTCCAAAGATCCAACATCCGCGCAGCGTCGAGCCGCGCGACGATGCCCTGCTCCCCACCCGGGGCATCGCGACCGAGCAGAGCGAACCGGCGTTCCCCCGACTCCATGTATTCGATCCTGGCGCTGGCAACCTTGTCGGGCGTGAGTTCCACGTTGAGCCGATAGGGCTGGAACCCCTTCGCGGCGGAACTCCACCACGCCGTCCATCGCCGGTGATCGGCCCCGAAGTCTTCGCCGCTGAGCAGGCGCAGCGAGAGCAACGCCATCTCATGACAGATCGGGAACTCGGGATAGTAAGTCGACACGTTGGCGATCGACAGCAGCTCGGTCATCAGTTCGCCGACATTGACCTCCGCGAGCCTCCCGCTGGTCTTGCGAAACTCCTCGGGCGACCTGAAAAAGCGCATCGAGGCGACCAGAAAGGCCACCGAGCGTTCGAACAACCGGACGCCAAAGCGATGCCGCGCCAGCCGAACGATGCACGTCGGCGGCAACTGCGTCGTGCCCGAAAGCAGCTCGCGTTCGGCGAGGAGCAACGCGGACAAGAAGTACGCGCTCGACTCGTCCTGCTTCTCGAGCACGTGCGCGAGCGGCGCGTCGATCCGCGACCCGAAGCGGCGCAGGCTCTGCGCAGCCTGCGCTCGCAAGCTCCCGTCCCGGTGCTTCAAACAACGGACGAGGGGTGTCAGCGACTCGCTGTCGTTCTCGCGCAACCACTGACTGAGCACGCGCAGCGCCGCAAGCCTCGCGCCCTGCCGATCACCATCGAGCACCATGCGCAGCCGAGGCAGATCGCTCCTCGTCAGCAACTTGGCCAACACGGGCACGGTCGCATCCCGGACGGCCTTGTGCTTGGCACCCAGCAACTCGAGCCCGACGAGACCAGCCCCGGCCCCCTTCAAGAACAAAACAGCCTGGACGACCGAGCGAGTCTCGCGCCCGAGGTTCCGGCTGTAGAGCGCGGTCAAAAGCGCGGCCGCTCCGTCCGGCTCATTCAGCGCCCGATACACGCGCGCAAGGCGGCCGATGGCCAGACTCGGCAGCCGGTGCACTCGCTGCAGCAACGCCCGCCGCTCCCGAGCGCTGAGTAGCGAATACTCGGCCACGAGGGCACTGTCCTCAAGCGGCTTCTGGCTGATGAGCGAATCGACAAAATCGACCATCGCGCCCTCGCCGTCCGGCACGGCCGACAGCGCCCCCTTGGACGGCTTCCCGGTCTGGACAGGTCGAGTCTTGGGCCGGAACTCGCGCGGCCGGGACGGCAACGTCAGGCGACCAGCGCGCGCCCGCTTGTCGCGCGCTGGCGCCGGGAGACCGAGCACCTTCCCGCCACCAGCCTTCTGCGTCTGTGCAGGCAAGCCTGCCGCGAGCCAGATCACCGCGAAGAAAAGCGCAAGGAACGAAGCCAAACGAGGAACGGGCACGCCGCAGCGGCGCAGGAAGGTTGGCATCATGAGGCTGACATCATGAGTGTGTGGGCCGAGGTAAAGCGCGGGGACGTGCGGCCAAGCACGATACCCGAGTCCGGCCCCGAGCGGCACCGCTCGAACCCTGCGAAATTGCCTCGAAAGCTCGTTTTCTCCGTGTTGGAGCCGGTCGTCGGCGGTCATTCGAGCCAGGCGCGACTCGCGGCAAACACCTCGTCGACCGAAATCTGCGTCATACAGCGGTGATCCTCCGGACAGATCGGCAGATGGCACGGCCCGCAGTCGACGTCGTGGCGCAAAACCGTGGCGAACTCGACGACGCGACTCGTGTAGTCCGGGTGCGTCGGCCCCATGAGAACGACGTGCGGCACATCGAACGCCACGGCCAGGTGGCGCGGCCCGGAGTCGGTCGTAACGAAAAGCGCAGCGCGCCGCGTGAACGGCTTCATGGCGTCGAGCGGGATCGGGGGGATCGTCGCGCGGACCGACGCCGAGTCCGCAAGCGCAACAATGCGTCGGGCGGTCTCCTCCTCACCCGGGCCGCACTGCACTAGCACGCGAATCTCGGACCGCAGCGCGACCAGCCGCCGAGCCAGTTCGGCCCAGCGATCGTTCGTCCAGAGCTTGCTCGGACCGAAGCTTGCGGTCGGACCGAAAAGCACGACGCGGTCGTCGGCGCCGATGCCAAGCGCCGCGAATGCCCGCGCAGCAGCGGCTTCCTCTTCGGGCCGGATGAGCAGGATCGGATGTGGGCCGACCCGGGGCATCCCCACCGCATCGAGCATGGCAAACCAATAGTCGACCATGGGCACCGGTTTGCGACGCGGCCCGCGCCGCTGCCAAAATCGTCGCTTGTCCGATGCCTGGAGGACGCCATGGGAGATGAGCGGACGGCGACCGCGCACATAACCGATGCGGATCGGGATCCCAGCGAGCACGCAGACGAACGCCGACGAAAACGAGTTCGGAAACAGCACGACCGCATCGAATCCCTCGGCGCGCAGCCGCCGGGCCTGGGCGAGGGTCTGCCGCCACCCTCGAGCTTTCTCCAGAAAGAGGTATCGGTCGAAAGACTTGCTCCCGGCCAGCACGCTGGCGTGCACCTTCTTGATCCCGCAAACGATCTCGGCCGGCGCGAAAAAACTGCGAATCCGCGCGAACGCGGGCGTCGCCATAATCACGTCCCCCAGCCAGTTGGGAGCGCGCACGAAGACCTTGCGGATGTCCTGGCGGGGGATCGGTGGCGGGGTCACCGGCGCAGAAGACCACGTCGGCGACCGGCAAACAAGTAGCCAAAGTCGGTCGCTCCAGGTTGGCCGCGCGGTTTCGCCCCGAGACCGCTCCGGGTAAGATCCTGCGCTCGCAAACCGCCCGTCCCTCCGTCAGCTACCTCGAAGCAGCCAGATGCCGCTAAGTATCCCGACCGTCCAAGACCGGCTGCTTGGTCGGCTTTGCCAAGAATTCGACAACTCGGAAGACTCGATCCGGCACCTGGTCGAGCTGTTGGAGGCCGGCAAACGCATCCCCTCCTTCTTTGTCCCGCGTGACCCGCGGCTGAGCCACATGACGGCCGCGCGGATGTACGAGATCCGCGAGCGCGTGAGCGACCTCCGCATGCTCGAGGAGCACAAGACCGTCGTGCTCGAGACGGCCGAACGACAGGGTTGGGGATCGGGACCGGCGCTGGTCGAACGCGTGCTGGGTTTTACGCACATCGACCACCTCGAAGACTACTTCCAAACACTGCGCCAGCGCTTCAAGGGGCCGAGCGCCGAGGCGCGCGAGCGCGGGCTCGGCGTGTTCGCGGACGCGCTCCGCGATCGAACCCTGGCCGAGGGCGAATCGCCGCTTGACGCAGCCGCACGATTCGTCGATCCCGAGAAAGGCATTGCCGACGCGAAGACTGCGCTCGACGGCGCGAAGACCATCCTGCTACATGAGATCGAAGCGCCGAAGCGGCTCATCGACGCAGTCCGCGAAGCACCGGTGCGCGCGCGTTCCAAAAGCGGCAAATCCTTGCCCAAAGGCTACGAGTCGCTCGCCAAGCTCAACAAGCCAGCGCACTCGGTCGGTTGGGAGGACTTTCTGCTGCTGCGCCGGGCAGAACGCGAGGGCCTCGTCGATGTCGAGTTCGGGCTGTCCGAAGAGAAAGCGCACCAGTTGCTCGCCGAGACCTACACCGCAGGACTCGAGTCGACGCATCCGCTGCGCAGTTTTTGGGACAGCGTCCTGCGCGAGGCCTGGCTGGACTTGCTGAAAGCGCCGATCGAGCGCGACGTCCTGCGCGATGTCAAGCAACGCGCGGACCGGGACGCGATTCGAAGCTTCGCAAGGCGCTACGAGGAGCTCCTCATGGCGGCCCCGGTCGGAGCGCGGCGCGTGTGCGGCGTGCTCCCCGCGATTCGCAAGGCAACGCGCCTGGCGGTCGTCGACGGCGACGGCGCACCGGTGGCCAACATGGGCTGCCATCCCGCCGTCGCGGACAAGCGCGCAGACTCCATGCAACGAGTCCAGGCGTTCGTCACCGAGCACCACGTCGAGGTGCTCGCACTCGGGGCCGGACCGGGTTGTCGCGAAGTCGAGGGATTCCTGCTCGAGGCCATCCAGTCCCTCGACACCAGACCGCAACTGATTACGGTCGACGAGAGCGGCTTGCTCGCGATCGCCAAGCGCGGTCAATCCAAGCTCGATCTCGGGGCACGCAAGGCGACGATGCTGGCCCGACGCGCGCAAAACCCGATCAGCGAGTGGGCTCGCGTCGATCCCGGGCTGCTGCCGCTCGGCCCGACCATGAGCGAGGTGCGGCCGAATCAACTCGCCCGTGCGCTCGAGGACATCCGCGAGGTCTGCCTGCATCAGATTGGCGTCGACGCCGGCACCGAGCCCGAGGATGTCCTGGCCCTCGTCGTCGGGCTGGACCGGGAGAAAGCCAAGAAGATCGTCGCCGCGCGAAAAGCCCCCAGCGGTCTCGCAAATCTCAACGCCCTGGTAGAAGGCGGCGCCCTCGAGGCGGCGGCCCTGGAGGCGGCGGCGCCGTTTTTGCGCTACGCGAAGAGCACCGAAGCACTGGACCAGACCCGCCTGCGGCCAAGCCAGTATCGCATCGTCGAAGAGATCGCCGCTTCCCTCGGGCTCTCGTCGGCGCAGCTCCTCGCCGACCCGACGCAGATCGACCGCGCCAAGCTCGACGCATTCGTGCGCGACGATCTCGATCGGCAAGCACTCGACGACATCGTCGCGACGATGCGTGAGCCACTCGATGACCCACGGCCGACGTTCGAGATGGCTCATTTTGCTCCTGGCGTCAAGAGCATCGACGACCTGCATATGGGCATCGAGATCGAGGGGAGAATCACGCGCATCGCATCGTTTGGCGCGTTTGTCGACGTCGGCGTCGCGCCAGGCGGGCTGCTGCACGTCTCCCAGCTTGCCGATCGCTACGTCAACGACCCAACGACGCTCGTGCACCCAGGCCAGGTCGTGCGCGTCCGCGTGCTCGAGGTCGACAAGGCCAAAGGACGCGTCTCGTTGACCATGCGCAGCGGTGACATCCAGAAGATCCCGCGCACGCTCGGCGACATGGCGTCCGGCAAACGTCGCCCCGGCGCCGTGGTCGTGCGGCAAGGCCGCGGCCAGCAGCGCGAAGAAAAGACGGAGATTCGCAGCCGGGCCGCCACTCGGCCTGGCCGCGGCGGTCGACCCGGCGAACGCGGCCAGGGCGGTCGCGGCCAGGGCGGCCGCGGGCGCGGCGGCCCGGGTCGGGATCGATCCGACCGCGGCGACCGCGGCGGATTCCGAGGGATGCGTGGACCGATCACGGTCGAGAGCGCCGACATCGAGGCGGCGGCGCAGGCCGACCGCGGTCACAAAGGCGAGCTCAAGAGCTTCGCTGCCCTAGCCGGCCTGGCAAGTGGAGCGTCGTCGCAAGCAAACCAACCGAGCGACGCTGCACCCAAGAAAAAGAAAGCAGCGCCGCAGAAGGCGCCGGAACCGAAGCCTGCCGAGCCCACGCCCGAGCCCAACCAGCCGGACGAGCCGCAGAGCCCAGCTCCGGCCGACACGACGACGAAGCCGGACGAGCCGAAGCAGCCGTTCGGCGAAGACTTCGTCTAACCTGAAGTTCCGACGCAAGTCCGTGTTGCACGGACCGTAGCGACCAGATTCAGCGAGATCGCGTCAGCATGTAACTTGCGGAATCCCGGGACCGATCCCGCTCGTTGACAGAAGTCGCCCTCAACCGGCCTTCGGATGGTGGAACAGCACCCCTGACCCGGAGAAACCGAGAATGAACGTTCGCGACACCTACACATCTTATCTGTCCGAGGCTGGCTACCGTCCGACGCTGGACGAGCGGGGGAACGTCTGCTTCCGCTGCGAGGGCGGGCACTACATGATCCTCGTCGATGACGACGACCCGAAGTTCTTCCAGCTGCTCTATCCGAACTTCTGGCCAATCGACGGCGCTCCTGAGAGTCATCGCGCGCTGGCAGCTGCGGCAACGCTGACGGCATCGGTCAAGATCGCCAAGGTGCTCGTCGTCGGCAACAACGTGCATGTCAGCGCCGAGCTTCTACTGCCAACCGCGGCTGCGATCGAGGCAGTGCTCGAGCGCAGCGTCGCGACGATCCGCGCGGCCGTGGAACGTTTCCGCACCCTGATGACGGCAGACGTGGGCACGTGCGAACCGATCGGTCGCGACGACGCGCCGCGGGACTTCGGCGAATGGCGGCCGCGCTTCTAGCTGCCCATCGGCAGGCGATTCTCGCTCTTATCGCGGGGCGGTGTCGGCTTGGCCAAGGACGGCGTGCTGTCGACGGAGACTTCCGGCTTGGGCTTGCTGCTGGCCGGACTCGTCGTCGCGCTTGCTGTCGTCTTGCTTGGCGCTGGCTGACTGGCCGGCGACGGCGTGGTCGCCTGCGGAGCCGCCGGCACGGGTGTGCTCGGCGCCGGCGCAACGCTCATGTCGATGCTGCCGCGGAAGCTTGCGCCGTCGGCTAGCACGACGCGCGGGGCGGTGAGGTCGCCCTGCACCGAACCACTCGCGGAGACTTCGATGAGTTCGCCGGCGGAGATGTTGCCGACGACGGAGCCAATGACACTCACGACCTTGGCGTGAACCTCGGCTTCGATCTGCGCTCCCGAAGCGACGGTCAGCTTATGGTCGTTGAGCGCGATCTCGCCGGTGACACGGCCCAGGATCACGAGGTCCTCGCTGCCGGTGAGTTCGCCCTGCACGTGAATCGATTTGCCAACATTCGCGACGGCCGCAGCCGCCCGGCTCTTGCGCGGCGTCGGCGCCGGGTCGGGATCGCGGCGCGTCACCGGTGAGCTAGCGGGAGCGCTCCGCGCGTTGGCGCTGGGTGTCGAAGCGCTACCTTCTGCGGCGCTTGGCGTTGTCGTCTCTCCGGGTGTCCCGTTCTTCTTTTTCGGCCACGCCATGTTCTCTTCTCCCCTGTCTTCGATGCAGTCCTGTCGTCGGTCGTCCCAAACACAGCCTTCCCGGCTTCGCTCATCGACCGGCGGAGCAGCGCAGCACAAGACCCGCGGAGTGGCCGCCGTAGCACCGCCGGTTAGGCTACTTCTGCAGCACGTACTGCCCGCCGCTCTCGACCGCGAGCCGCTCGAGGAGGGCGCTCGGCGTGCCAATCGCGATGCAATGAAACACGACCCGGCGCGTGCGATTGCGACGCCGGATGTCATCGGCAATCTCATCGGGATCAACGAAGTCGCCGGTGCTCGGATCGCCATCGCTGAGCACAAAAACCGTGTCTACCCGCTTGTCCACGAGCGCCTCGCGCAGAGCGCCGTAGAGATTGGTGCCGCCGAGCGGTTTTTGACGACGCACGAACGCGGCGAGACTCTCTCGGACCTTGGCCGAGCGCAGGGCCTTCATGCGCCGCGCGTAGCGGTGCACCTGGTTGTCGAAGAACAGCACATTCACCAGGCTCGTGCTCGGACTCTTGGCGAGGGTCTGAAGCAGGGTCTCTTGGGCGATCCGCATGCGAGAGATCCCGGTGCCAGCCAACTCACTCATGCTACCGCTGACGTCCAGGCAATAGACGATGCGCTCGCTCCGCACCGGGATTCCATAGAACACGGCCGATGTCGCATCGTCACGGCCCGTCTCGCGCTCCTCTTGGGCCTTGGCGGACCGCGCCTCTTCGACCGGCGGAAGCTCGAACTTGCTCTTCTCCCGTTGCCACCAAGCGTCCCAATCGCTGGCCCGCTCGAAGTAGATCCTGGAGAGCCCCTGTAGGGCGCGCTTGATGTCCGCCGCAACCCGCCCCTTCTCATTCTTGAGCGCGGCGATCAGAATCGGAATGCTCGTCGCGTCGCGCACGGTCTTGGCGAGTTCGGTGCCGGCGGCGCGCACGCGCCAATCGCTGCTCGCCAAGAGCTTCGGCAGCAGTGGCAGCAAGCCGCGCAGCCCGCGGCGAGCACCCAGCTCGATCGCAACGAGCCGCAGCTCGACTGGCCCCTCGCGGCTCATGTCCACGAGGCGAACGGCCCAGCCAGGCTCTGAGCCACGCAGCTGGTCGAGCGCCTCGAGCGCATCGACGCGAGCCTCGATCTTGCCGCGCCCAAGCTGCTTCTCGAGCAGCTTGGTGATGCGCACATCCTTGCGTTTGGCCAACGCCAAGATCGCGCGCCGCCGCACGGACGACTCGGGATCCGAAGCCAAGTCATAGAGCGCATCCTGGACCTCGTTTCCATCCAGCAGCTCGAGAACCCCGAGCGCCAGCTCCCGAGCGCCGGCAACGCGACTGGTCCGGCCGGGGCCGACCGCCCAGCTACGAGCCCAGTCCTGCTTCGCGATGCGAGCGGCGAGCGCCCGCACCCGCGGACGCATCGCCGCACCGCCCAGCACCGCCAGCTTGCCCAGACGCGGCAAATCCACGGCCGTGGGGCTGCGCGCTAGCACGTCGAAGAGGACATCTGCGAGCTCCTTGGCCTCGCGTGCCCGGACGAGCTTCCGGGCAAAGGAAACCACCGAAACATCGTCGCGCTGCGCCAGGTGCCGCATCGCGGCAGCACGCAAGGGCAGGTACTGCGCCGTCAGCGCCTTGCGAGCAGCGCTCTCGAGGTGCGCTCCGGGCCGGCCGCACAGACGCTTGAGCACGATCGCCTGGGTCGTCGGTGGCTCGAGCTCCCACTGCCGCTTGAAGAGGTCCGCCCCGCGCGTGCCATGCCCCTGCCATCCGAACGCGATGAGGATGGGCCGATGCAGCAGCGGCCCAGCGTCTTCCCCAAGCAACGCCGCGCACAGATCCAAACCGTCGTTGCCGCGCTGTTCGACAAAGTAGCGCGCTGCAACGGCTCGGGTGTCGAGCCCGGTACCCTTTTCGAGCGCCGCGAGCATGGTCTTCTCGACGCCCGGCAGGGTCGCCGCATGCTCGAGAAACCGCGCGCGAAGGTGCGGGTTCTTTTCGCGGCGATACCAATCCAGGGCAGCTTGGCGCGCCCGCTTGGATCGAATCCGCAGCAGCTTGGCGACCGCGGCCCGACGAACCTCGAAGGACGCCCCTCGCGTATCCGCGAGTTCCCGCAGGACGGCCGACAGATCACCCTGCGGAGCCGCGAAGGCGCACGCGAGGATGCAAGGAAGTGCGTGCAGGATCTTCATTCGCTCGAAGGTACCACGGAACAACATGCCCGTCA
The DNA here is from genome assembly GCA_964434515.1 of uncultured Phycisphaerales bacterium. Taxonomy (GTDB): domain Bacteria; phylum Planctomycetota; class UBA1135; order UBA1135; genus CAYSWE01. Next base: position 12,938 of record CAYSWE010000015.1, read on the forward strand.
GCCATACTTGGGCCGGTGACGCGCAATACGCTCGACCTTGCGCGACACACGCAGCGTGAGCCGACTGCGCGCTGCTGCGGAATCGCCAACCGCATACGCATCCAGCACCCCGCGCAGCGCCGGTTCGCGAACCAGCCCCCGCAGCGAATACTGCATGGCTGCCAGGTCCTTGACGCGCCGCCGGAGGCTCATCCGACCACGACGGACGCGCGCAAGATCGATCAAGGCCGGCTCGGCCGCGAAGCTTGGCTCCACGAGGACATGGCACGCGTAGAGGTCACGATGCTGAAACCCAGCGTCGTGCAGCCGGCGGATCCACGGCGCAAGGACCTGTCGCAGCCAGGCCTCGGCGAGTTCGGTGTTTTCTGCGCTGCGGAGCACGTCGTCGAGCGGGGCTGCCACCCGCCCATCGATCTCGATGCCGCGCATGAGCAGGGCCGACGGAGCCCGGTCGCCGCGCCCACTCCAGATCGCCACCAGCCGCCTCGGAACGTGCATCCCCGCATCCCGTAGAGAGCCGATCGCATTCCATTCGACCTCGGCCGGCGCCCTCGATCGCGCGATCTTACCGATGCGACCGGCGCCCGGAGCATAGCTCTTGACGAAGACCGTCCGACCACCGGCGAGCACGACCCGCGCCGTTCGACGCAACGGCGTGGAGCGCACACAATCGCCGAACACCCCGCCAAGCTCCCCGCCAAGCAGACCGGCCGGACCCGAGAGTCCCAGCTCGGCCAGGCACTCCCAACCGTCCGGTGTCGTACGAACAATCAAGGACACGTCGACTCAGACTTGTGGGGCATTCTCCGCGAGCGTAGAGTGCGCCCCGTTACGAGGGTCCACGGAGACTTCGAAGGCTGGAGAGCTGGGGCACATCCCGGAAAAACAGGCTCCGTTCGCAAGGGGTAGCAGGTCGATAAGGCTTCGACGATACCTCGGTCCGCAACCCTCGGCGAGCCCACTCGACTCCGGAACGTCCGGCAACGCGGAAAAGCATGAATCGAGAGCTCCTAAATAGCGAAGAGAACCCGCTCGATGCGATGTTGCATCGCTTCGATGTTGCAGCCGAGCGGCTTTCTCTAGATCCCGGGATCTACCAGATCCTCACGCAACCGGACCGGGAAGTCACGGTCTCGATTCCGGTGCGCATGGATGACAGGTCCATCAAGGTCTTCACCGGCTATCGAGTGCAGCACTCGGTCGCGCGTGGTCCCGGCAAGGGCGGCATCCGCTTTGCCAACACCGTCACGCTCGACGAAGTGCGCGCCTTGGCGGCCTGGATGACCTGGAAGTGCGCAGTCGTCAACGTTCCGTTCGGCGGAGCCAAGGGCGGCGTGATCTGCGAGCCGGAGAAGCTCAATCCCGGCGAGCTCGAACGCCTGACCCGACGCTACTTTGCCTCGATCATGGATGTGATCGGTCCGGACCGCGACGTTCCCGCACCGGACATGAACACCAATCCGCAGATCATGGCGTGGATGATGGACACCTACGCCATGCACGTCCGCCACTCGTCTCCCGGCATCGTCACCGGCAAGCCACTCGAGCTTGGCGGCAGCCATGGCCGTGTGCGAGCGACAGGCTACGGGGTCGGCTTGATGACGCGCGAGTCGCTCTATCGCCAGGGCCTCGACCCGAAGCAGTGCACCTGCGCTGTGCAGGGCTGCGGCAATGTCGGTAGCGTGTCGGCGGATTCGATTGCCGCGCTCGGTCTCAAGATCGTCGCGATTTCGGACATCAACGGCGCGCTCTACAATGAAAAGGGTCTCGATATGGCCGCGGTGCGCACGCACCTGCACAGCCACCGCACGCTCGATGGGCTCGACGTCGGTGAGACGATCCCCAACGACGATCTACTGACCCTCGACGTCGACGTGCTGGTCCCGGCCGCGACCGAAAACGTCATCACCGCCAAGAATGCCGCCCAAGTGCGCGCCAAGGTGATCGTCGAAGGCGCCAACGGCCCGATGACTCCCAAGGGCGAGGCGATCCTCGAGGAAAAGGGGGTCTTCGTGCTGCCGGACATTCTGGCAAACGCCGGCGGCGTCACCGTGTCCTACTTCGAATGGGTGCAGAACCGCCTGGGCTACTACTGGGACGAGCGCGACGTCAACACACGGCTTGAGCGCATCCTGGTCGACGCCTTCCAGGCAGTCTGCGGCGCCGCCGACAAGCACGAGGTGTCGGCGCGGACGGCGTCTTACATGCTGGCCATCGACCGCGTGTCCAAGGTCTACGGACTGCGCGGACTTTACGCGTAGCCGCGTTCCCGACCGCTACGAGCGGATTCCACAGCCTGGCCGTGGCTGGCGCGCCAGCGGGACTCCAGCTTGCATATCCTTGCACATCATGCATAATCATGCAGATGCGCAAGGCCGGCCGACAAGCCCTGATCCGCGACATCCTGGGGCGGAGATCGATCTCGACACAGCGGGAGCTGCGTAGCGAACTCGCCACGCACGGCTGCGAGGTCGACCAGGCGACGCTCTCGCGCGACGTTCGTGACATCGGCGTGGTCAAGACACACGCAGGATATGCGTTGCCCAACGGCACGGTCCAGGTGGCGAAGCCCGACACGGTCCCGACGCTCGAGCAGGCATTCGCGATCGTTCCGGCTGGCAGTCTGATCGTCATCAAGACGGCGCCCGGCCAGGCCAATCCCACGGCGATCGTGCTCGACTCGGCGAGCCATCCGGGAATCCTGGGCACCATAGCCGGAGACGACACGGTGTTCGTCGCGACGCCGAACCCCAAGTCGGCGCGGGCGCTGGCCGCCGCGCTCCAGGCAAAGAGCGAAGGGGACCGGCCATGAAGCGCGTCGCCATCGTCGGAACCTCCGGGTTCACTGGTAAGGAGTGCTTGCGACTGCTGGCGAACCATCCGGGGGTCAAGGACGTGATCCTCATGTCGGCGCGCGACGCGCCGAGCCCCCCGACCCAGTACCGCGGTGCGTTGGCCGAACCACCGAGCCAACCATTCGATGCGGAGGTGCTGACCGGGCTCGACGCGGTGTTCGTGTGCGCACCCCACGACGCATCCGCGGCACTCGTCCCGTTGCTCTTGGAGCGCGTGCACACGGTCATCGACCTATCGGCGGCGTTTCGACTCTCGGACCCGGCGCTGTATCCGTTGCACTATGGCTTCGCACACCCGGCGCCGATGCTCTTGGCTTCGGCCGTTTACGGGCTGCCCGAGCTCGGGCGCGAGGCGCTGCGCGACGCACGGCTCATCGCCAACCCCGGCTGCTACGTGACCTCGGTCGTGCTGCCGGTGCGGCCACTGCTTGAAGCGCACTGCATCGCCCAAGAAAGCGACATCATCGCCGACTGCAAGTCCGGCGTCTCCGGCGCTGGCAAGGCCTCGACCGCGGTCACGCACTTTGCTTCGGCGCATGACGATTTCCGTGCCTACGCCGTGGGCACGCACCGACACGAGCCCGAAATCCGCGAGCAGACGCGCTGCCAGCGCGTCTATTTCACGCCGCACCTTCTGCCGTTGTTCCGTGGCATCCTCTCGACCATCCATATCGTGCCTGGCGCTGGCGTGCGGGCCGACGACATCCGCGCCGCGCTACGCGACCGTTACGCCTCGGAACGGTTCGTGCGCGTGCTTGCGGAGGATGCGGGGCTTCCGTGCATCGCCGATGTGCGACAAAGCAACGGCTGCGCAATCGGCGTCGCCCAACACGGCGACCGCGTCGTCGTGGTCTCGTGCATTGACAACCTGATCAAGGGCGCAGCCGGACAGGCGATCCAAAACTTCAACGTCGCGTTCGGTCTAGACGAGGCAGCCGGATTGCCGGCGCCCACGGACGAGCGCCTGCAGGGTTGGAGCTGACGATGCGACTCTGCATCAAGGTTGGTGGCGCCCTACTCGAAGAACGTGCCGGACGAGATCGCCTGGCGGCGACGCTTGCCGCGGCGGCCGACGCCGGCCACGAGCTGCTGGTCGTCCACGGCGGCGGACGCCAGATCGCGGCGCTCGCGACTCGCCTTGGCCTCGAAGAGCGGCGCTACGAAGGGTTGCGCGTCACCGACGCCGAGACTGCGCGGGTCGTCAGCTGGGTGCTGGCCGGCGAAGTCAACAAGGCGCTCGCAACGGCGCTCGGCCGGCACGGTGTGCGCGCGCTCGGCATGTGCGGCGCCGACCTGGGTTTCTTCTCGGCCAGGCACAAGCAAGCGCCGGTCGACCTGGGCTACGTCGGCGAACTGCACGCCAGCGACGTGCACGCGGATGCGGTCGCCGGCCTGCTAGCCCAGGGCATCGTCCCCGTCGTGGCGACGCTGGCGCCGGCTGCCGACGGCGCACATGAGACCCTGCTCAACATCAACGCCGACGAGGCTGCCGGCCCCATCGCGGCAGCGCTCGAGTGCGACGAGCTGATCGTGCTCAGCGACGTGGCGGGCGTCCTCGATGCAGACGGGAAGCTCCTCGCGCAGCTCGACGCCTCCGGTGTTGCGACGCTGATCGAGCGCGGCGTCGTGCACGGCGGGATGATCCCCAAAGTCCGCGCCGCGCTCGCCGCACTCGATGCTGGCGTCCCGTGCATTCGCATTCTCTCCGGCACTTCTTCTGACGCGATCGAAGCCGCGCTCGCCGGCGGCGGAACGGAATTCCGACCATGACTCCATCTGAACCCACCTACGTGGATCACTGTGTTCCCAACTACAAGCGCTACCCGCTGACGTTCACGCGCGGCGAGGGCGCGCATCTATTCGATGCCAGCGGACGTCGCTGGCTCGATTTTCTCACGGGGCTCGGTGTCAATGCTTTGGGCCACGCGCACCCGCGCCTGGTCGCGGCGCTGCGCGACCAGGCCGGCACGCTGATCCACATCAGCAACCTCTACCAACATCCACTGCAGAACGAACTGGCGACACGGCTAGCCGAAGTGTGCGAGCTCGATCGCGTGTTCTTCTCCAACTCCGGGGCAGAGGCAAACGAGACCGGGCTCAAGATGGCGCGCCTCTACCAGCGCCAGCGCGGCGCCGGCGAAAGGACCGACTTCCTAGCGCTCGAAAAGAGCTTCCACGGCCGGTCCTTCGGCGCGCTGTCCTGCACGTGGCAGGAGAGTTACCGTGCTCCATTCGAACCGTTGGTCCCCGGCGTGAGGTTTGTCCCCGCCGGGGATGTGGACGCGCTCGAGCGCGCGCTGCGGACCGGCCGATTCGCGGCCCTGATCGTCGAGCCCATCCAAGGCGAGTCCGGCGTGCTGGTGATGTCGGACGCCTATCTGCAAAGCGCCCGCGAGCTTTGCGACGCGACCGGAACCCTGCTCATGTTGGATGAGATCCAGAGCGGCGGCGGTCGCACAGGGACCTTCCTCGCTAGCGAAGCGAGCGGTGTGCGCGGCGACATCGTGACCCTCGCCAAACCGATCGCCGGTGGCATCCCGATCGGTGCGACCCTAGCGCGTGAGGACGTCGGCAACGTCCTGCAACCCGGCACGCACGGATCCACCTTTGGCGGGGGCGCGCTCGCCTGCCGCGCCGGCCTCGTGTTCCTCGAGGAACTCTACGACCACGGCCTCCTGGAGCGCGTCACAGAACTCGGCCGAGCCCTGCGCACCGGCCTGGATCGGCTCGTCGACAAGCACGCCATCGCCGTCTCGACGCGCGGGCGCGGACTGATGCAAGCACTGGTGTTGACGATCGACTCGGCCCCACTTGCACGTGGCCTGCTCGATCGTGGACTGCTCGTGAACGCTGCCGGCGGCAACGCACTCCGCCTGCTGCCGCCATTCGTGTTGAGCGACGCGGAGCTGGCCCAAGGCCTGCACTGCATCGACGAACAACTGACGCACGCCGAGGAGAGATCATGAGTCAAGCCTACGGAACCCTCAGTATCGAGAATCTATGCTCCATCGCCGACCTCGCGCGCAGCGACATCGAGACGATCTATGCGCTTGCAGCCGACATGAAGGCCAATCGCTACGACTTCCCCAAGGTGCTGCAGGACCGGCGCCTGATGCTGCTGTTCGAGAAAGAGTCGCTGCGCACCCGCGTGACGTTTGATGTGGGCATGCAAGACCTGGGCGGCAGCGCCGTGTATTTGGACCAACAGGGCGTGCGCCTCGGAGCACGCGAAGCGCTCAAGGACGTCGCTCACAACCTGGAACGCTGGTGCCATGGCATCGTCGCGCGCACCTACCGCCACCGGACCGTCCTCGATCTCGCAACGCACGCCGGCGTGCCCGTAATCAACGGATTGACCGACTACTTGCATCCCTGCCAGGGCCTGACCGACTTCTTCACCATGACCGAAGCGTGGGGCGATGTGCGCGGCCGCAACCTTGCCTATGTCGGTGACGGCAACAACACCTGCCACTCGCTGATCCACGCCGCAGCAACGCTCGGCTGCCACGTGCGCGTGGCCACTCCGGAAGGCTACGAGCCCAACAGCAAAGTCGTCAATCAAGCCATGCGTGTTGCGAACGACACCGGAGCCGAGGTGAGCATCCTCGAAGATCCGCGTGAGGCCGTCGACGGCGCCGACGCGGTCTACACCGACGTCTGGGCCAGCATGGGCAAGGAAGAAGAAACCGAGGAACGTGCCGAAGTCTTCGCGCCCTACCGCGTCGACGAGGCCCTGATGGCCGGCGCGGCCAAAGACGCGCTGTTTCTACACTGTCTGCCCGCCCACCGAGGCGCCGAGGTCACGACCGCGGTGCTCGACGGGCCGCACTCACACGTGTTTGACAACGCCGAAAATCGGCTCCACGTCCAGAAGGCCATCCTGGTACTGCTGCGTGGCTAAGAACTCGGCCGACACCACCGGAACCGACCACGCACGATCAGCCGCGATGGATCAGCCACGTGGCCCCGCTGCTACGCCAGGCGGCCATCATGCGGGTCGAGAGTTGCGCACGGGAGATGCTCCGTGCGGATCGTACATGCACAGCCCACTGCACGCGCCGACCAACGGCATTGTGGTCATAGAAGACGGTTCGCTCCCAACGAAATGGCCGATAAATCCCCGGCGCGACCTGGCGCTCATCGAAGAAGCGCCATCGCACGACGACCTGCTGTTGCGCATCCAAGATTTCCGTCTCAATGAGACTCGCCCTGGCGCCGGGAACACGCACATGCAGCCGATGCCGAACATCGACATAGGGCTTCTTGGCCGCCGACACCACATGCTCGACCAAGACACTGGCCCCGTCGGCCCGATACCTGTCCTGGTGCACCGCGAATCGTGAGATCTGGAAAGGGTTGTCCACCCAATCGAACACAGGCTGCATTCCAAAATCACCAACCACCTTCCACATCAATGCACTCTGTGGAGACGCGGCAGCGTAAACATAGCGCTGCTTCGCGCCATCGGTCCAGTTTGCGAGCATGCCCCCTTCGCCCAGCCAATGAGTCCCGACCGCAAACGAACGCGCCCCTTTCTTCACCGCCACCCTCTGCACGACCGCAAACGACCCGTTCCGACCCATGAAACCTCGGATCGAACTCGAATCGACCTGCACCGGACGCACCATACCAGCATCGAAATGCCGGACATCG
>CAYSWE010000016.1:0-20337 GCA_964434515.1 uncultured Phycisphaerales bacterium
GGTGCTCGGTCTGGTCGGAACGCTGCTGGTGCTGGAGATTCTCCGACGCCGACAGCTCTTGCCTGGTCGCGCCGCCGCCAGCCCCCGGATCCCCCCGAGCAGGCCACATCGCCCGACAGCGCGCGATGTCGACGAAGTGGAGCGCTCGTTCTACGAGTACTTCGAGCAAGACGACCGCGGCCACGGCCCCAAGCATTGAGCCACACCGGAGACGGAACCCTATGTTGATCCACGCTTGTCTGCCGCTCTTGCTCGGGCTAGCCCAAGGCAGCGCCACGCCGATCGAAAAGTTCCGCAAACTCGAACGGGTCGACCGCGCGACGCTCGCCCGCATGATCAACCGGCAGCTCTCGCTCGATCCTGACCCCGTCATCCAGCGCATCGTCTCGATGCAACGCTCCTTCCTGAGCTATCCGCTCGCCACACCGAGCCGCTATCATCACGCGGCCCAGTGGGCCAAAGGCAGTCCCAAGCGCACGCTCGTGCGCGCAGGCGAGCCGGGCTATGCGAGCGCGCGCGCGACCGCGCCCAAGATCGACTTCGTGCCCGAGCTCGCGCGCGCCGTCTGGTTCGACTGGGGAAGCGGCAAGGTCGTGCGCCGCGCCAAGCCACTCTCCGATGAAGAGACCTTCCGAAACTTCCTCGCTGGCTTCGCTCCAGGCAGCGACGAGACGCTGGCGCAGATCCTGGCGATCCTCGATGCGGACAAGAAGCAGCGCAAGATCGCTGCCTACGCAGCCCACCTCTACGCCGACCTCGGCGCACACGTCTACGAGGACATCACGATCTACGAGTCGTGGTACGGCGGCAAGGTGCGCGACGTCCCGGATGTGGATGCGATTCCGTTCGCGGTCCGAATCCTCGGCACGCATCGCTATCGCTCGCCGATCCCCGCCGGCCCAGCGCGCACGATGCTCTACCGCCAGATCTCCGAGGCGATCTTTGCCTACCGCAAGTACCGCACGCTCCGAGAAGCCGCGGCCGCAGCCTACATCTGCTCGGACCCCGACCTCCCCGACGACTACGCGCGCCTGGTGCCACGCTTCCACTATCTCTATGCGCACCACGATGAGGATCCACTCGAGGTCGCCCGACACCTACAGGCGCTGCCGGACCGAGCCGCATTCCTCGGCTGGGCCGACAAGAACGTGCGCGAGAGCCAAGCCGAGATGCGGCAACGCGAGCGTCGCCGCAAGGCCCTGCTGCGCATGAATCGCCACGTTCGGCGGCTGGCGCTCGCCGAACTCGACAAGACCATCGCGCGGGCCCTCGATCGATAGGCGCTGCTACCGGCCAATCAGCCGCATGAACTCCGAACGCGTGCGCTCGTCCTTGCGGAAGAGTCCGCGCACGCAAGACGTGACGGTGACCGAGTTCTGCTTCTGCACGCCGCGCATCATCATGCAAAGGTGCGCCGCCTCGATCACCACCGCGACACCGAGCGGCTGCACCGCGTCCTGAATCGCCTCGGCAATCTGCGTCGTGAGTCGCTCTTGCACCTGGAGCCGCCTGGCAAACACGTCCACGACACGCGCGACCTTGGAGAGCCCGACGATGTGCCGATCCGGCAGATACGCAACGTGAGCCTTGCCGAAGAACGGCAACATGTGGTGCTCACAGAGCGAGTAGAGTTCGATATCCTTGACGAGCACCATCTCGTCGCACTCGGCCTCGAACAACCCACGGCCAATCACCTCTCGTGGATTCGTGGCGTAGCCCGCCGTCAAGTAACGTAGGCTCGCGGCAACGCGCTCAGGGGTGTCCCGAAGTCCGCCGCGGGCCGGGTCTTCACCCAAGGCCTCGAGGATCGCTCGAATCTGGCTTTGCATGGGCGCGGATCATTGCCGCGAATCGCCCCGTTGTCAGCCAATTCCTGACCGGCCAGAAAAGATGTCGCAGGGGCCCCCCGGGGGGAGGGGAGGGGAGGAGGTTGGGAGGCCCCGCGACTGCCGGAAAGTCATGCCTTCTGGCTGCCTGGAGAAGAGCAAGCTCGGTGCCAAGCACTCGCTTCGCGGTCGAAAAAACCACCGGACGTAGCCGACCTCGACGCCATCGAGACAACACCGCCAAGAAACTTGCTCGGCCGCGGCGAGGTCGCGAGACGCGAGCCACCGAGTCGTTCAAGCCGCACAACACGCGTTGTGCGCGTGCAACATGCCGGACTCACGCTTGCGCGAGTTCTTAGCGGTGCTCGCGGCGACGTGAGAACACGAGGGTCTCGCCCTCGCGACGCAGCCGGCGGAAACCGAGCAGGTGGAAGATCTCGACCGGCTTGAGGACCGCGACCGCCAAGTCGACGACGAATGTGTCGGGGATGGTCGGGTGGCGATGCACGCCAGGAAGAATGCGCAGGAAGCGCGAGAAGCGCACGCGCCGCAACAGCGCCGACACCTTGAGCCAGAACGGTCGGACGCGGCGGCAGAGAAAGAACCCGTCGCTCCCTTGCCCCTGGTAGAGCGGCAGCAGCATCCGCCCTGCTTCGCGGGCGCAGACGGGTTCGCCATTCTTGAGCGCGAGACGCTGGCCCGCGGCCACCGGTTGAAAACTGGTCCAGCCACGCTCCATTTGGAAACGATCACTCGGCAACAGCTCCTCGCGATGCCGGATCTCCAGCACCGACGGAACGCCGCGCGCAGTCCGCGCAAGCCGGGCATGACGCTCCTCGTAGTCCTGGACCTGGTCGCGGCGCAGACAGCCTGCGGCCACGAGCGCGATCCACAACGCGTTCTCGAGGTTGTCGATCGTCTCGGACGCCTCGTGCCGCCCGCCCTCGATGGCGATCGCAATGTGACCGCGCTCGTAGACGTAGTCGAGCATGGCCCCATCGATGGTCTCCTCGAGCCCGAGGATGACTGGGATCGGTAGCGCGAACGCGACCTTGCGATTGCGTAGCGTATCGCCCATGCACGAGAATGGTGCGCCGTCGGCCGAACTCGAGTGTAGATCGAGCACGACGACGTCGCCATCGGGGCCGGCGGCGCTGAAGCAGGCATCGAGGATCCCGAGGAGTTCGTGCTGCTCGCGCTGCTCGCGCGTGCGCAGCTCGTGCGGATGAGCGCGCGACTCCGCGATCGCTTGCTTGGTCCACAGGCGATTCAGATCCTGGTCGAGGTAGCGCTCGGCGCAAGCCAGGGCACCGAGGTTGCCGGCGACCGCGAGGAAGCGGCCGCAAAGTTCCGGCTCGTATTCCGTCAGCTGCGCGCAAACACGCAGCGCAGCTTCGGCGCCAGCAGGCTCGTTGCCGTGGATCCCCGTGCTGACGATGAAGGTTGGCCCCGGGCGAGCCGTCTCGTAGGAACCGAGGACCCGCGGATACTCGCGGCCCCGCTTTGCGCGGATCAACGTGCCCGAGGTCATCCCTCGCTACTCCCTTTCACGAACGGACCGCGGCGCAGCTCGTCCTCGAACACCTTGGCTGCGGCGCCGAGGAAGTCTCGTTCGGTCACGATCCCCACGAGCTTGCTCTCGGCGATGACCGGCAAGCATCCGACCTTGCGCTCGCGCATGAGCTGGATCGCGTCCAGCGTCGACGTCTCGGGCGTCACGGTGATCGGGTTGCGCTTCATGATCGACTCGACCGTAACGGGCGCGACGCCGTCCTTCATGCCTTGGCCGACCAGGCGTAGCAGCTGCCGGTGAGAAACCAGGCCCACGAGATGTCCATCGTCGTCCTCGACCGGAACGTGTCGCAGGTGCTCCCAGTCCATCATCGCAGCCGCCAGGTCAACCAAGTCGCCGGGACGCACCGTGAAGAGTTCGGTCGTCATGTACTGACCGATCGTGCGAAAGCTCTCGCGCCAATCGTCCTTTTCGAGCGTCGTCGCCAGCGCCCACTCGTGCACCGGGATGCGCTCGAGTTGGCGAGCGAGCGTCGCATGCGTCAGAGCTCGGCAGCGCGCATCCCGGGTCCCCGAGCAGCCCATCCCCGCGAGCGACGACTTGACCCACTGCGCCCCGGTCTGCCCCGACTCGACCCGCGCTTGCAGCACCCCCAGATACCGGCTGATATCGGCGGCGTCGATCTTGGCGCGCTCGAGTCCGCGCCGTGCGCGCGGCAGGAGCCGCTCGAGAATGAGCGTCCTCGCGGAGATCTGTTCGCCGCCGAGCCAGGTGAACTGCGCGTTGAGACCATGCCGCGCGGAGGCGAGGAAGTTCGTCTTGGCGTCATCGAACTCCATCACCTGGCTCACGTCATCGTATTCCTCGGCAAGCTCGGACATGAGGCCAAAGTAAAACGCCGCGTTCGCCAACTCGTCCACCACCGTCGGCCCCGACGGGAGCACGCGATTCTCGATCCGTAGATGCGCCTTGCCCTCGTGCACGCCGTAGCACGCGCGATTCCATCGATACACGGTGCCGTTGTGCAATCGCAGCGCCGGAAGACTCGGCGCGATGCCGTTCTCGACCAGCTCGAGCGCATTCTCCTCGATGCCCGTAGCGAGGACGATGCGGAAGCGAGCAATGTCCTCGCGGAAGATCTCGATGACCGACTTCTGGACCCACTTTTCGCCGAAGTGCACGCGCGGTCGACCACCACGCGCCAACACGGTCGGCGAACGCGTGTCCACCGAATGCTGGAACACGGCGACACGGGTCTCGTCCCAGAGACGATGTCCGAGCAGGCACGGCGAGTTGACCGCGGCCGCCAAGACCGGCGCGGTCACGAGCTGCGCGAGGTTGTAGAGCCGGGCGAATTCCTCCGGACCCACCTGAAAGTGGATCTGAAAGCTCGTGTTACACGCCTCGAGCATGACGTTGTCGTGCTTGAGGTCGATCTCGTCGACGCCCTTGATGTGGAGATGAAAGTCGCCGCCACGAAGCCGGCTCATGGTCCGATTGAGCGCGAAATAGCGCGGATTCGGCACCATGTTGTCGAGCCCTAGATCCGACTGGCGCAGCGTCGGAAGAATGCCGGTCAGAACGATGTTGGCCCCAAAATCGTCGGCCGCGGCCCTCGCTTTCGCGAGCAGACACTCGAGATCGTTCTCGATCTTGCGCAGACAGTCGCCGCCGAAGCGGTGTGGCAGCAGGTTGGCCTCGAGGTTGAACCGACCCAGCTCCGTCGTGAACGCCGGGTCGTCGAGCCGCTCCAGCATGTCCATGGCAATCGGCGCCGGACGGCAGGACCGCGTCACGAGGAACATCTCCTGCTCCGCGCCGATCCGGCGCACACCCGACTCGATCAGATCGGTGTCGAGGAGCTTCTCGAGCGCGCGAACGTCGTTGAGCAGCGACTTGAGGAACGACTGGTAGAGTTGGTCGTCGACTTCTTCGGCAACGTCATGCTCGCCCATGGTGCTCCTGTCCCGCGCTCGCCACGGCCGTGTGGCGCCCTGACGGAGTCCAGAGGATAGCAAGTTCCGGGCCCCGACGCGCTACCCGCCTTCGAAGAGCTCGATCCCCTCCCGGGCGATCGCGAAGAAGACGCAGGCAGGCCCTCCGTCCGGGCAGCGCGGATGATGCATCGACCCATCCTCATAGCGCACGAAACGTCCCTGCTCGTAGCGGCCGAACTCATCTTCGTAGGCGCCCTCGAGCACGAAGAGTTCCTCGCTACCACGGTGACGATGTCGCGGATAGGTGCTTCCCGGCGCCATCCGGATCAGCACCGCGGCGTAGCCCGAGGCGCGGTCGGAGTCAAGAAAGTGGATCGAGACGCCCGGATAGCGGGTCTCCTGCCACACAACGTCCTTGGGATCGAACAAAGCACCACTCACGGTCAGCAAAGCGCCCGAGGATACGGATCGGCAACGCAAGCCAAAGACTCGCGATTCGCCACAAGGATTGGCTGCGCTCTGGCCGAAAACAGCCGAGACGCCCCCGACCGCCCCATGGCCCTACCACGCTACCTCATCTTCAGCTCGCCGCGCCGCGCGCCCGACCCCTGGGGTGAGTGGCTGTGGCAGCTCGTCGCCGAACTGGTCCGCCAGGACGTCCGGCCCGAGGTCGTTCTGTCCACTCCGTGCGACGCGACAAACGACGCTGCCATCACCCGGTCCCTCGAACACGGCGTCGTCTACACGTGGCTGCGACCGCGACGGCTCTGCGACGGCCTCTTTGATGCCAGCGACTACGACGAGCTACTGCGCACCTTCCTCGCGGAGCAGGAAGCCTCCGGCGTGCACTACGAAAGCGCCATCATCCATCGTTGGCAGGGCCATGGAGCCATGCTCGCGCCACGCCTGCAGTTGGCGCGGATCCCGACGGTCGCGTTTCTTGAGGACGCCTGGCCGGTGTGCCCACGCCGGGAACTCTACTCGGCACAGGGCGAAACCTGCAGGACGCTCGACCGAACGCGCTGCATGGCGTGCGTGGCCGCGACCTGGCCGGAGCTCGCCGGGCAGACCACAGGATGGGACGAGGCCGCCATGCGACAGGCTCGCACGAGCCTCGACGCCCCGGATCTGATCTTGGCCGCCACCCGCAGCGTCCGCCCGCTTCTCGACAGCCTCGGGATCACGCGGTCGCGTGCGCTCGGCTTTCCAACATCGGTGCAGGTCACGGAGCCCTGCGTCCACCGAGTGCGACGTCCGCAGGCCGACGCGGCCGCGCGCTGTCGCGTCGGCTTCATCGGCGAGCTCTCCCCGCCGAGCGGAGTGGACGTTCTCTTGGACGCCTTCGAACAGCTGCCGAGCGACGCCTTTGAACTCCGGCTCTTCGGTCCGCTAACGGCCTACCACGGCCACGAGGCAGGACGCGCCGCCCGCGCAGCGCGGATTCGAACGGCGAATGTGGTGCACGACTCCACCGCGTGGAACACCGCCGATCTCCCGGGCATGCTCGATCAGATCGACGTGCTGGTCGCGCCGGAACTCTTCGGCGAACCCACCGCGGTTGTCGCCGAGGTCGCCCTGCGCCGTGGCGTGTTCCTCGTGGCGTCCAGCGAAACACCCGGCGTGCGCTACGTCGAACATGGCGTCAATGGCTACGAGTTCCGTTGCGGCTCGGCTACGGCGCTCCGAGACGCGCTGGTCGATTGCGCGGCCTTGCTCGGCCAACACGAGGCGAGCCTCACGTTCCCAATCCAGAGCCCAATCCGCATCGTCTCCGACCTTCTCGAAATCTGCCGGCGTCTGCCACTGCCCCCCGGCGCACCGCGCGGCATTTCGCATTGGAGTGCCGACCTCGGGCAGCGCGTACATGTGGTCTATGCGCGCGAGGGAACCAGTGGCGCACTCGCCTACCCGATGCGATGGCGCGATGGAGCGTGGCAAGCCGACGCCACGCCACGCCACCTCCAAGATGCGGACCTGCTGCGCACGCACGTCGCGCGGATGCTCGAAACCCCGCTACGCCTGCGGCGTGAGTTCCTGTAGCAACGCCGCGAGTTGCTCGTCGTGGCGTGCCATGAGCTCGCGCTCCAACGGATCGAGAGCGCGTAGCGTCTCCTTCGCCTGGTCGAGTTCGGCCTGCGCCTTTGCCACGCGCTGCTCGGCGGCGCGGTAGGCCTCGACGAGCTTTTCGGCTCTCTCGAGTTCCGCTAGAACCGACTTCTCGAGTCGGGAGAGCTTCTTCTGCTTCCGGGCCGGTTTGGCCTTCGACTTCGCGGGCTTCCGACTCCTCTTCGCCGCCCCATCGAGCCCCAGAACGCGTCTGGCTTCGACGATCTGGTCGGGATTCGGGCCGCCTTCCGGACAACCACCTTGGTAGGCAGCCACCTCGGCGTCGCCGAGCGTCGGCTGCTGCGCCAACACCCAGAGGGCGAAGGCTTGGGCCCGCTGATGATGAGACTCGACAACCACCTGGAAGAACGCGTTGCGCGTCTCTTCGAAGGCCTCGTCATTCCAATTCCGCTGCTCCGGCGCCCACTCTGCGTCGGTCAACGTACTGCTCGCATAGGTCTGGTCCATGTCATCCTCCCGCCCGTAGGGGCGCCCCCACAACTCGGCCGCGACCGAGCGATTCTGAAGTCACAGCGAGCCGGCGGCCCTGTCATCGTGCCATCCACCTCACCCACCTCTCACTCCTTACCATTCGGATGGCACTGCAGGCAGCTCGGACTCGCCCAAACGTAGCCACCGATCTTCCTGTGCTTGTCGTCCATCTTCGACTTGCGGTGTTCGTGGCAGTCAATGCACGTGAACACCTGGAAATTCGATGGCACCTTGTGGCAGTCCGCGCAATCGAGCTTCCTGTGCTTGCCACTCGTGATCGGGAAACGATGGTTGAACTTGGCGCCCGACCAGCGCGCCGTGCTGTGGCAGGTGTCACAGCTCGTCGGGAATCTAGCCGCCTTGTGATTCGGGTTCGTCGTCCGGTTGTAGGCATCGAGGTGGCAAGCGTCACAATTGCGCGGCGTCCCTTTGAAGACGTTATTCTTGTGGCATTCCGTGCAGGCCCGACCTTTGTGTGCGCCGGTCAAGGGCCAGGTCGTGTGCGCGAAGTCCGCTCCCTTCCAAGATGACGTTCCATGACACATCTCACAGTTGGTCGGGAACGACGAGGCTGCATGGTTGGGGCTCTTCGTTCGGTTGTAGTCGTCCTGATGACAGGCGTTGCAGTTCTTTGGCGTGCCCTTGAACACGTTGTTCTTGTGGCAATCCGTGCAGGCCCGACCTTTGTGCGCGCCAGTCAAGGGCCACGTCGTGTGCGCAAAATCCGCTCCCTTCCACGACGCGGTCCCATGGCACATTTCACAATTGGTCGGGAACGACGAGGCCAGGTGGTTCGGACTGCGCGTGCGGTCGTAGTCGCTCTTGTGGCAGGAAACGCAGTCCTTCGGCAGCCCTCGATAAACACCGTTCTTGTGGCACTTGGAACAATCCAGGCCGCGATGCGCGCCGGTCAGAGGGAAGCTCGTGTGATCGAACTTCGCGCCATCCCAGCCACGCGGCGTGTGGCAATCTTGGCACATCGTCGAGAACCCAGCCGTCGCGTGTGGCGGCTCGCTCGTCTTGTTGTAGTCCGCCAAGTGGCAGCCTACGCACTCGCGGGTCGTACCCTGGAACACCTGATTGATATGGCAGCTCGAACAGGCGGCAGACCTATGCCGGCCAATCAACGGGTAGCTCGTATGCGCGAAGTGCTCATCCTGCCAGCTCGTTGGCCGATGGCAGTTCTCACAGTCCTGGACCCACCCCTGTTGCACGTGGTTGGGGTCCGTGGTCCGCGCCACATCTGCACGGTGACAGTTGGCGCAGTCGGTGTCGGCGCGCGCGAAGTTGCCGATCTGCGCCCCCGGATGACAGCGGAAGCAGGTGACGCCGGCATGGGATCCAATCAGCGGAAAGCGCGTCGACGCGTGCTTGGCAATCTGCGAGCGTGGTCGCCAGTCGGTCTCGCTGTGGCAGTCCTGGCAGCGCGTTCCCAGTTGTCGGCGGTGCACATCCTCGTGACAACCAGCGCAGCCGCGGTTGGCAAACACGGCAACCGGACCCCGGTCATTATGACAGCGCAGACACTGGGTTTCCTTGTGTGCACCACGTAGCTCGACGCCGGTCTCCTTGCCATGGTCAAACTGGAACGTGTCGCGCAGCGTATGCCAGTCGCCGGTCTCGTGACAGATCGAGCAATCGCCGGGAAACGTGTCATGCGGGATGACCGGCCCAAGCTCGCTGCGCCATTCTTCCCTGCCAGCAAGCACACACGCCACGGGAACCAGGACCAATGCAAGGGCCACCAGGAGCCGTCTCTTGCGGCGCGGCGCGCGTGAGTTTCCAGTCATGGCAGTCATTCAGTCGTGAGATGTCTAGTGGCGTGATCCAGGCGATTGCGGCCGAGCCGGGAGTCATCGGGCGTCGCCGGCGTCCGAGGGCCGCGGATGAGGTCGAGGATTGTGGATTCGCACCACTAGAACCTCGTTTGCAGGAAGAACCCAAGCGTGACCGAGTCTTGGCCATCACCAAAGCCATAGTCGAGCGATACTGACGCACTGACCTGCTCGGACAGATCGAAATCGAGGGCAGCGTCCAGGTCTTGCTGCGTCACGTAGGGGTTGCCTCGCGCAACGCTGTCGAACTTGTAGCGCGCATACCGGTAGCCGAGTGTGGCAAAGGTCTCGCCGAACCAACGCGTGGCACGCAAGTGAAATCCCGGCCCGGAGAAGTCCGAGGCTTCGTTCCAGAATAGGCTGAGTGAGACGTTGCCCCGCTCGAACAACCAGTCGCGCGCGGAGACCCGCAGATCGCCGCCGTTGCCATTGCCGTCCTGGTCATCCCAGTGGTACACACGCTGATCCAATCGAACCGAATCACTGGCCTGCTCCCAGAAACTCAGGTCGACTCGAGTCATGCGATTGTTGCGGATCAGCTCCGGTGGCAAGTCCACATACTCGCGTCGCCGCAGCTCGGGGAACCGAAAGTGCAACAACGCCGCGGTCACGCCGACGTCGTCGCTGAGCCGCCCACCACCCTGCAGTTGCAGCTGCGTCACCTGGAAGCCTCTGGCCTTGATCTTGTCGTGCGAGTCATAGAAGTCGACCCAGGCATTGGCGTGGGCGAACGTTCCGTCACCCGGCGCGAAATCGACGCTGGCGAGAAAGAGATCCCGATCCGGTGCGCCGCGATGCCAGCTCTTGGAAAACCCGAGCCGTGTCGACCAAACTTGGTCCTCGTCAAATACGTGGCGATACGACGTCGTCGCCACGACGTCCGCGCCACTCGAGAGCGCCGCGGTCGGCTCCGGAAGAGCCCCAAAGCTGAAGCCGAACTGATCGTGTTCCGCGGAGGGAACCATGACCTCCACGCCGTCCAGGATCCCGAGCTCGGTCGACTCTCGCAGCAGAAAGCGACCCACCTCGACCCGGACAGGCGCCGTCTGCTCCTCGCCCCAGACATAGGAGAGCCTGTCGATCCGCCCCCTGGTGCTGCGCGAATCGTCGGCATCGCGCAGGTGGGTTTCGCGTCGTGTCGCCTCGCCGTCGAAATGAAACACACCTCCGTACCCAGCGAGGTTGCGCGCGCTCACATCCGTTCCGACACGCCCAAGCACATAGCGACTCGAACGTCCACTGCCGCGGTCGCGAGTCACGAGTAGATTGGCATAGGCGCGTCCGTCGACTTGCACCGGCCGAGCGGCCGGCCCGCGGCCATAGACCGTATGGAGCAGCGGGTCGTCGGCGCTCTGCGGGGCGAGCGGGCGCGTCCAGGGCGGGTGCTGCATCGGTTGCCGTACCGAGCGTTTGCCCGGCGTAGCCTTGTCGCGTGCAGCTGAGGAACGTTGCCGGACGTGCACCGTTCCCGTGGCACCGAGCGTGATTCCGTGCATCTCGGGCAATGCCACGCGCGAACTCTTGGACGACACCGCGACGACCTCGCCCTTGACCCGCGCCCCGCCTGGGGCCCGCAGCACGACACCATCGCCGACTTGAATCTTCGCGTCGCGCCCCTTGTCGATGAAAGCGCTACGCCCGGCCACGAAACTCACCCGCACATCAATGCGACGTTCCGCCTGTGCACGCGGCTCGGCCACCGACAGGAGAACGATGAGTGAGGCCGCGAGTGCTCGAGTCTCAATGCCCACGCTTGCTCCCTCCCGGTGTGTGACAGTCCCTACATTCGCGGCCGAGTGGCTTGTAGCGCACGAGCTTGCCGCCGCCCGGAACGTCGTAGGACCGGTGACAGGCGCTGCAGGCAAGCTTGGCGTGATCGGCGTCGAGCTTGAACCGCGCATCGCGTTGGTGGTCGAACTTGATCTTGGAGAAGCTATCGCTCTCGAGATGGCAGGAGCTGCAATCGGTGACACCACCAACGCGAAACTGCCCCGCGTGCACGTCGTCGTGACAGGTGGCGCAAAACCGGGCTCCACCGGGAGCCTGCGCCTGGCCAAAGCGCCGCCCGTTGTGGTCCGGTTTGGTCGAGCGCGGGTGACAAGCGTCGCAGCGCGCGCGTGCGTGCGCGCCTTGGAGCGGATAGCGCGTATAGCGGCCGTGATCGAAGCCCTGTGCCGCGTTGGCAAACTCGACCGTGTCGTGGCACGCATCGCAACCGGCCGCGCGATCGGTGGCGCGGGCGAGCGGGCTGCGGGCAAAGTAGCCGGTGTGTGCGTCCGCGTGGCACGAAGCGCAGTCTCGGCCAACGACGGCAAACGAGCGCGGTCCGTCCGCTGGCTTGTCATGACATGCGCTGCAGGGCACGGCGGCATGTGCTCCATCCAGCGGAAAGCGTGTCTTGGCGTGCCGCTCGACCGCAAAGTTGGCCGGCGTGAATGCGTGCGGCGCGTGACAATCGACGCATCGGTCCTTGGCGAACGGTCCCTTGGCCAACTCGCCACGGTGCGGGTCGCCATGACACGCGCGACAATCCTGCGCCGCCCGGCCGGGATAGCGTTCGGCGAACGACGCACCGGCGTGGCAATCTGCACACTGGAGTTTGGCGTGCGGGGCGACCAAAGGAAATCCGGTCGCAAGGTGCAGGCCGGGCTCGTGCATCGAGCTCGCCCATCCCGCTCGTTCGGTCGAGTGGCACGTGGCGCAGGCTTGCTCGGCGTCGGTCCCGACGGCCGCGGCGACCCCGGCGGTGAACGAGCCTCGGTGCGGCGAATCATGGCAGACCGCACAACCACGGACCGGCCCCCGGCGACCGCTCTCCCCACGCGCGATCAGCTTGGACACCGAGAGCGGCCCTGTGGCCTCGTGGCACTTGCCGCAGGCAACCCCTGCGTGCACGCCGGCGAGCGGGAAGCGTGCGTCGTGTGCGAACCTCGCCACCTTCTCGAACGGCTCGTCCTGGCCGTGGCAGCGCGCACAACCGTCACCGAACTCGCCTTCGTGTGGATCGCGATGGCAGACCGCACAGCCACGGACCGGCCCCCGGCGACCGCTCTCCCCACGCGCGATCAGCTTGGACACCGAGAGCGGCCCTGTGGCCTCGTGGCACTTGCCGCAGGCAACCCCTGCGTGCACGCCGGCGAGCGGGAAGCGTGCGTCGTGTGCGAACCTCGCCACCTTCTCGAACGGCTCGTCCTGGCCGTGGCAGCGCGCACAACCGTCACCGAACTCGCCTTCGTGTGGATCGCGATGGCAGGTCGCACAGGCCTGATCCGCGCCGAGGAAGCGCTGGACGCCTGCCGGCAATGGCTGGACGTTGGCGTTGGCGTGGCAGCGCTCACACGCAAGGCCCGTATGGGCCCCGGTGAGCCGAAACTCGAGCCGCGCGTGCGTGTAGGTGTCCGCACCCGCGACGCCGGCCTTGGCGAAGCTCTGCGCGTTGAGCGTCGCGTGCGCAGCGCCATGATGCTCGGTGTGACAGGCGGCGCAGTCCTCGACCGGCACGGTCAAGGTTCCGTGGAACCCATGCTTCGCCACGCGCTGCTCGGTGATTGCCGTGTGACACGACTCGCAGCCGTCCCGCATCGCGGTGGGCTCGTCACCGTGGCAACGATCGCAGCCGTCCGCGCCAGCGAGCTCTGAGATCCGCGCATGGACTTCGCTGAGTTCCCCGGGCGAGCGATCGTCCGCGTCGTAGTAGACCACCGCGACGACGAGCAGGAGAGAGAGCGGAGCAATGAGCCGAGCCAGTGCCTTCATCGGCCCCCCGTGTGGAACAGCCGCGCCCACGAAAGGCCGCCATAGTCGATCGCCGTCGCGATGTGCAGCGCGGCCAAGAGCACCATGAGCAACGCAAGCCAGCGGTGGAAGTAGCGCCAGGATCCGAGCACCGCCCGAACCTCCTCATAACGCGCCGCAGTCAGCGACGCGGTGTGCACCCGCACCGCCAGATTGAGCACGCGCCGAATCTGCGCCGCCGGAATCCCCTCGGCCCGACCCTCGGCTTCGATCCTGGCGAGGCTTCGTCGCAGATCGCGGCGTCCCGACACAAGCGCAACCACGCGCGACTTGAAGCTCCTCCCACCGCGATGATTGGCGATGAGTTCCTGCACGGTCGCGTGTACGCGTTCGCCAAAGCGCCCCTCGCAATCCCACTCGCCAGCCAGGGCAGCCAGACGGGCGTGCACTTCCTCGAGCTCCAGTTCGCGGCCGTGGATGGAATGCGGTACGAACGAATAGAGGTAGCGGCCGATCGCGCCCGTCACGACGACCACGGCGAGCGCGAGAAACGCGTGGCCTCCGAGGGTATCGCGGGGCGCCATCGCGGCGTGGCCCACGGCGGCGACGAGCGCCACGACCCCTGTGAGCATGTGCGCCCCCATCCAGGCGCGCAGCGATCCCCGCAGCCGATCACCCCAACGGGAACGCCGCAGCAGGTAGGCAAGATTGCAGGCGATCAGCGACGCAGTGACGATGCCGAGCCACAAGCCGAGCGGGCTCGAGGGCGCCAGCCATGGATGCCACGCAGACGCAGGTCGGTCCGCGACCGCCAAGCCGTAGTAGTCCGACCGAAGCACACGCCAGGCGAGGACCGCGAGCGTGAGCCCGGCTGCTATCGTCAACCCGCGGAGAAACCCAATGCCCTGCGAGGCCGGTGTCTCGGGCGCCTCGCGAAGTGCCGGATCGAAGGACACGCCGCAGGCTTCGAGCAGGCGGAACGGCGGAACTCCGCCGGCGAAGACGAACACCTCGTCGTTGGGGAGAACGAGCTTGCGTGAGCCAGTACGTGGATCGGACACCGTGAGTTCCACCATGCCGCCGGCAATCTCGACGACCTGACTCTCATAGAGGACCTCGACGGCTTGCGCGGCAATGGCGTCGGCGAGCCGCGACGTATTGCGTGCCTTGATGCGTGTGAATGCGGCCTTGCGATAGGAGAGCGTCACGGTGTTGCCCGGCTGCTCTGCCAGGCCAAGCGCCGCCTCGACCGCGCTGTCGCCGCCGCCGACGACGAGGATGCGCCGGTTCACATGAGACGCGGCGTCGATCAGACTGTAGGCGACCTTGGGCAGGTCCTCGCCCGGGACGCCGAGCTTGCGCGGCGTCCCGCGCCGGCCAAGCGCGAGGCACACATGCCGCGCCCGGAGCTCCGATGTCTTGGTGCGCACGCGGAAGCCACCACTCGCCTCGGCGGCGACCCCGATCAGCTCTTCGCCGGTGCGGATCGGCAGCGCATGCTGCGCCACGACCTCTTCCCAGAGACCAACGAGTTCTTCCTTGAGGTAGGTCGTGCGGTCGAGCTTGCCGTGCAGCGGCAAGGCGACCGGTTGCGTCATGACGAGTTTGCCACGCGGATACTGCGCGACCGTACCGCCCAAGGCAGGTTCGCGCTCGAGGACGACGTAGCGTAGGCCGTGCGCTTTGGCCTGCAGCGCACAAGCCAGCCCGGCCGGGCCGCCGCCAACGATGCAGAGATCGAGCTCGTCCGAGCGCTCGAGCGTAGCGACGCCGCCGCCGTGCGCCGGTGCACGCGTCACGCTCCGTGCGGCGACCGTAGCGCGCGCCGCGACGACGTCCGCCACTGCGGTCCCGTGCGCGATCGCCGTGCGGATGAGCGCGTAGCCCGTAACCTCGCCGGCCAAGAAGAGCCCCGGGACCGTCGCCTCGAAGTCGCCGGACAACACCGGCAGATCGCGACGCGTAGAGATGTCCCCCAGCGTCAAGGCGATGGCACCGACCGGGCATGCGTCGGCACACAGTCCATGGCCAACACAGCGTGCGCCATGAACGACCACTGCCTGCCCGTGCAACACGTCGAGCACGCCATGCTCGGGGCAGGCCCGAACACAGGTGCCGCAGCCAATGCAGCGCATCAGGTCGACGTCTGGGTACTGCAGCCTCGCGGCGTGGCTGCCGCGGGTCTTGGCGAGGTCGAGTTCGGCCATTCCGTCGTGCAGCCGACGCAGCTCCGCGCGCCGCCCCACGACAACAGCGACCGTCAGCAACAGGCCGAGCGCCAGGAGAACCAGGAGTCCGGTGGTCATTCCGCTCCCCTCGGACGAGGTCGGTGGATGTCGAACGTGCCGTGCGGGTGCATGTGGATCGCGAACGTCGCCATGAGAGGAACGATGACTCTTCGGAAATCGTACGCGGACGCGTGAGCGCGTGCGCCGTGCGTTGTTCGGACTCGGCGTGCAAAGCTCGCACGCCCGTCAGGGCGCGGTGACAACGCGCATCCCTGTTCGCCGACATCGGTGTGTCGACAAAATGGCCGACATCTCCACCGTCCTGGCATCGGGTATTTCGCGAAACCGTGGCCGCGCAGCTAGCCGTCGAGCACCGAGTTGCGTATTCTTGGCGCTACCCCAGGCCCAACCGATTCCCGTGATCGTATCCACCCGCGCCCTCCCCGCGCTCGTGGTGGCGAGCGCCCTCGCCGCCTCGTGCAACCAGACTCAGCAGACCGCGCGAGCGAGCGCACGCGAGCCGCGCATCCCAATCCCGACCGACGCCCAGAACCACCGGACCAACGTCGTGCATGCGCAGGGTCAGTTTGGCGCCGGAGTGACGATCGCCTTTCTTGGGAGCGGCTATGACTCCGATATGAACGGACTTGGTCGGCCGCACCGGGCCTATTATCCCAATGGCAACCTGTCGAAGCCGCCACGGCTCATCGGGCGGCCCTTGTTCGGGCTCGGTCCTCAGACTGGGCCGGCGACCTTGGACGGCCTGGCGGAGCAAAGCATCGCTGCCGGTGCGCCTTGGGGCTCGATCCCCGGCGCTGCGGCGGGACACGCGCCGCTGGCCGGGATCCTGGTCTATGCAGCACACGAGGGGATGGCCAACACGACGCACGCTCTCGAAACCATTCTGGAAGAGCGCCGGAGTGGCGCGACGACGTTCGCTGTGTTTCACACAGGATTCATCGTCGGCGGGCCCGTGACCTCGGACTACGCTCGAAGACTGGACGAACTCGCCGGCCTCGACGTGCTCGTCACGCTCAAGGCTGGCCGCAGAACTCACCCACATCCATCGGCGACCAACGCGCTCGCCGTCGGCATGGTCAGCCTCGACACCAAGCTCCTCGATGCAAGCAGCGCGGCGGGACTGCCTGCGGACCAACAGCGCATCTTCCCGGACCTGGTCGCCGCTGGCGTGAGCATTCCGGCAGCGCAGGCCGACAACGAGGGCGCAGCCTGGCGAGCGACCGGCACGCGCCTCGCGGCCGCCAGCGTCGCCGGAGCTGCAGCGCTCTACCGCGCGCAAAAGCCGAGCGCGAGTGCGCTCGAGACCAAGGCTGCCATCATCGCCACGGTCGAGCGACTCGCAGCCCAAGATCCAACGAAGCCCTTAGAGAACGGTTACGGCGCCGGCTATCTACGCGTCGATCGCATGTTCGCGGTCGCGACCGGAGCGGACACGACCTTGGTCCGACAGGAAACGCTGACAGCCGAACGACGAACACGGACCTACTCGGTCCAGGTCACGCGCGGCGACACGTACGGCGCGGCAATCACCTGGTTTCGTCAGGACACCAGCCAAGCCACCTGGAGTGACCTGGCGCTCCAGGCGGACAACTGCGTCGGCATCACGGCCTGCGACACGCCGCGCAACCTGGTCGAACGCATCGAGTTCACCGCCGCCAATGACGCAGTCCAGCTGACCGTGTCCGCCAAGAGCCTCGAGGCCGGCCGCAAATCCCAGGAGTTCGCGCTCGTCCTCTATGGCCCCATCCG
Organism: uncultured Phycisphaerales bacterium; assembly: GCA_964434515.1. Classification (GTDB taxonomy): domain Bacteria; phylum Planctomycetota; class UBA1135; order UBA1135; genus CAYSWE01. The sequence continues at coordinate 17,443 of CAYSWE010000016.1, forward strand.
GCGGCACCGCAAGTCCCGCTTTGAATAGGCCGACGGAAAAAACGTGTCAGAGTCATTTTTTCCGTGGGCCCTTAGTTTCCGAAGGTCGTGAGCCAGCCGTTGGAGAGCTCGAACGCGATCGGTGAGGTCAGCACGAACCAGTTCTGATACGCCACGCGGACACAGAGCAAAGCCGGGTCGTTGGGAATCGGGTAAGCGGCGGTGTTGGTCCCTGTGGGTGGGACCACGAACGCGGGCAGCGTCGTCCAAAACGTGAACACGTCGACATAGCCATTGCAGTTGGTACCGAGGGTTGGCAGCGGGATTCCCGCGCCAACGAGCGGCACCCCCAAGACCGGGATACCGAGCGCGCCTGGCGCCCCGTGGGTCGCCGTCATGGTCATCGTCGCGCCAAGCAACCCGTCGGTGTAGGCGAGCTGCGGAACGCGCGGCGGTGCCGTCGAGCATCCGGCGCCAAGCGGTTGGCCCGAGGCGCCCGGGCACACCCGCCAGAGTTCCTGGCCCTTGACACCACCGTCTGCAGTGAAGCGTAGATCCCCTCCGGACATCACGAGGTCGGAAGGATTGCTGCCCACGAGCCCCGGCCGCACGTCATAGGCCTGCACGGTGCCCGCGGCGGTCCCGTCGGTCTTCCAGATCTCGCGATCGGAGAACTGGTCGATTGCCACGAAGTAGCCCAGGTTCGCACCGCTCCGCACGAAATAGGACGGATTCGACGACCGGCTACCAGGCCAAATGTCCTTGAGTAGCGTCGTGCCGGCGGGCGTCCCGTCGGTCTTCCACAGCTCACGCCCCTCGGCCGGTTTGTTCGCCGCAAACACGACCACGCCACCCACCTCGCCGAGCGGGAAGGAGCCGCCGATCCCTGGCGTGATGTCCTTGAGCAACATCGTGCCGGCGGCCGTCCCGTCGCTGACCCACGGCTCGTGGCCCAACGCGGTCGTGTACGCCGAGAACACAAACTTGCCACCTGTGACGCCGAACGGAAAGAACTGCGAACTCGAAGTGCCCGGCTGAACATCCTTGAGAAACACGGTCCCGGCGGCGGTCCCATCGCTCACCCAAAGCTCGCCGCCCGTGGCTGGCTGGTAGGCCGAGAAGAAGAAGTGTGTGTCGGTGGCACCGAGCCAGTTCGGGCCGGACGATCCGACTCCCGGCGAGAGGTCCTTGAGCAACACCGTGCCGGCCGACGTCCCGTCGGTCTGCCAGAGTTCGTAGCCGGTCGTTCCATCATTGGCCGACAGGATCACCTTGCCGCCGAAGCTTCCGAACTTGAGCCCCCCAAATGAGGAAAGCCCACTCGCCGGACCCGCCTGGATGTCTTTCACCATGGTCGTGCCAGCGGGCGTCCCGTCCGAGATCCACAGCTCCACCCCAGTCGCCGCCTGGTACCCCCGAAACAGCAGCTTGTCGCCCAGGGCGATCATCGGAAACAGCGGACTCGACGCAGTCCCGGCGTTGACATCCTTGCACAGCAATGTCCCGGCCGGCGTGCCGTCGGTCACCCAAAGCTCGTTCCCGTGCACGCCGTCGTTGGCGGCGAAGAATACCTTGTTTCCGGCGCGCGTGAGTCGCCAAGGATTGCCCGAAGCGGTCCCGGGCCGAATGTCCTTGAGCAGCAGCGTCCCAGCCGCCGTCCCATCACTCGCCCAGAGTTCGCCGCCGAGCGCCGGCGTGTAGGCGAGAAAGATCGTCTTCCCGAAGAGGTCGACCTTTTGGCTCGGAGACGAGCCCGCGGTCGCGCCGGGCGGCAACGGCAGGATATCCTGCACGAGCACGGTCCCAGCCGCCGTACCGTCGCTGCGCCAGGGCTCATAGCCGACAATCCCATCCGACGCGCCGAAGAACACACGCCCACTCGCATAGACGATTCCCCCGGCTCCGGCGGAACTCGAACCAGGCCGGATATCTTTCACCAACACCGTGCCCGCCGTCGTCCCGTCCGAGATCCAGAGTTCCTGCCCGTGGGTACCGTCGTCGGCCGAGAAAAACCACTGCCCCGGGGCGCCTGGGACCAGCACCGAGATGTTCGAGTTCGCCGAGCCGGGTCGGATGTCCTTCACGAACGTCGTCCCGGCCGTCGTGCCGTCCGTACGCCAGAGCTCGCGGCCAGTCGCGCTAGTCGTTGCAAGGAACAGAGCAACCGAGCCATTCACGGCGAACCGGTAGGGACTCGATCCTGTGGTCCCCGGGACCAGTTCCTTGAGCAGGACGGTGCCCGCGGTCGTCCCGTCCGAGATCCACAGCTCATAGTTCGCCGCAGTATCCTTGGCCGAGAATAGCAACTTGGATCCAAACGGAGTCAACTGCCCGGGAAACCCAGCTCCGACGACCTGCGTGTCCTTGAGGACCACCGTACCCGCCGTCGTGCCATCGCTGATCCACAGCTCACGCCCAGCGACGACGTCCCGCGCCCGAAAGTAGAGTTTGCCACCGGCGACGGTCAGTTCCTCGGGAAACCCGCTGGTCGCGCCCGGGTAGAGATCCTTGAGGAGCAGGGTGCCCGCAGCCGTCCCATCGCTCACGAAGAGTTCCGACCCGGTCGCTGCCGTGGTGGCGCGAAACACGAGCTTGCCGCCAAACGCGACGAGCTCACTAGGAAACGAGCTGACGCCCCCAGCCCGCAGGTCCTTGACGAGCGTGGTCCCGCTGGCGGTACCGTCGGTCACCCAGAGCTCAACGCCATGCACGCCGTCGTTGGCTCGAAAGAACAGCTTGCTTCCGACAACGACGAAATCGTCCGGAGACGAAGCAGCCGATCCGGGGGCGATGTCCTTGAGCAGCCCGGTGCCGGCCACCGTTCCATCGGTGCTGTAGAGTTCGCCCCCGGTCGCCGGCGCCCATCCTCGGAAGAGGAGTTTGGAACCTAAGACGGTGAGCTGTTCCGGGCACACG
>CAYSWE010000017.1:0-3852 GCA_964434515.1 uncultured Phycisphaerales bacterium
TGCGCCGTCGTCACCGAAGCCGAAGTCCTCGGTGAACAATCGCCCCAGGCCGTCGTAGTCGCGCACCTCGTTGATGAGCCAGTTCGCATTCGTGCCTTGGCCCACATACCACGCATCGCTGCGCGTGCGCCGTGTGACTCGGAAAGCCGCATCGTCGTACGCCCACTCCTCCCACGCGGTCGCGAGGCTCAGCTGCGAACTCCCCACCGGGTTGACCCAGCGCCGGATCGGCCGCTGCAGCATGTCGCGGTCGACATGCACCTCGTGGCCGTTGCCATCCTTCCATTCGTTGATGCGACTCTCGCCATCGCGGCGATACGTCCAGCGGTGTGCGGGTGCCGCCGTGCTAAACCCCGGCAGCCGCCGCTCGACCAACTGCCCCAGCATGTCGAACAAGTAATTGGTCTCGAGGTTGCGCGTATCGGTGCGCGTCACGACCAGCCCCAGCGCGTTGGCATCGAGCCCGTCGCCGTAACCCGACGTACCTTCGTTCCCCGGGGCATCCAAGAAGTCCTGCTTGGTGACCACCGTCGACCCGCCCCCGGTGGCCTCGGGAATCCGCGTCGTCACGCGCTCGCGCCCGATCGCGTCGAACAGCCGGGTCAGCACACGCCCATCCGAATCCCGGAACCACGTGAGCCGCCCCAGAGTGTCGCGCGCATAGAGTCGCTCCGCCTGCTCGGTGCCGGCCTTACCGAAGCGGCCGACACGCCGGACCCGGCCCCACTCGTCGTAGTCATACACCATCTTGTAGGTCGACATGGACCAGCTCGAGCCTCCGCCCGAACCCGGCGTCTCCTGCCAGATCTTGCGCTCAAGCGCGCCCACTTGACCGAACGGGTCGCGTGTCACCTGCGTGCGATTGCGATGGTTGCCGGGCAAGTCCAGGCTATCCTCGAGCCACTCGATCTGGCCCGCGTCGTCATAGGCATAGGTCTTAGATCGGCCATTGTTGTCCGCCACGCTCGCGACGTAGCGCAACCCGTTCCAGCCAATCGTCGCCGTGTGTGTCGCCCCGGACGCCACGTCCTTCAACTGGGCCGTATGGGTCCGCCCCAACGCATCGTAGGTCCAGCTGCGCTCGGCGACCTTGACGTTGTTGACCCAGAGCTCGACGCGCTCGGGACGCTGCACCGAACCAACAGCCGGCCAGACGACCCGAAACTCGCGTTGCCCACCGGCATACGAAATGGACTTCACGCGGCCGTGTAGGTCGTACTGGTATTCCTTGACGAATCCGCTCCGATCGAAGCGATGCGTCGGCTTCCCTTCGGTCGTGTAAAGAATGCGCCGCTTGGGCCAAGTCGCTTCGTTGCTGTTGTTCGCCTGCGGTCGATAGCGAATCTCCTGGACCATGTCGTAATCATCGATCAGGAACTTCCGCAGCCGATTTCCGGGCAGCGTCAGCGATACCAAGCGGCCAAGCTCGTCATAGCCGCGTATCGTCTTTAGCCATTGCGGTGCGCCCGTATCGAGCTTGCGCCCGTCGGTACGCGTCGTGACGATCTCGCCAAACGTATTGGCAGCCGCCTCGGACACCGTGAATCCACCGGGGTAGCTATTGCCGTCCACGTCCTTGGCCACACGCTTGGCGCGCACGACCTCGCCAAACACGCCATAGTCGAGAGAAAGCGTCACGCCAGAGATCGGACCAACATTCGGCTTACCCGACGTCACCGGCGGCAGTAAGACCGTGGCCACATTGCCTTCGAAGTCCATGGTGTAGGTCGTCGTCGCGTTGCGCTCGTCCTTGTAGGTCGCAAGATGGCCGAGCGCGTCATAGGTAAAGTCCTCGGTCGTCGTCGCCTGCGGGCGGAAGTGTCGGATCTGCTGCACCAAGCCGACACCGAGACCAGACCCAAAGTAGGACCACTCGGTCTTCACGCGCGCCGACCCGGACCCGGCGTGCGTGGTATGGATCGGCTCCTCGAGGCGGATTGGCCGACCGAACTGGTCCTCGCTCAGATTCCAAGTCAGGTTGAGCCCGCCGGCGATCGTCATCGTCGTATCCAGGCGTTTCAGCGTCGGGTTCCAGCCGTAGCCAAAGGTCCACGGCGTCCCGTTCTCATCGGTAAACTGCGTCATGCGTGAGCTCTTGCGCCACACAAGCCCAGTGGCGTTGACCGCACCCCAGGGCAGATACGTCATCCTCCAGGTGCGCGGGTTCGTGTCGGTCGCCGACGTCTTCTGGCGGATCTCGGTGACCAGGCCGCGCCCCTCGCCATCGTAGGACCACTCGCGGCGCCGGCCGTCCGGCAGTTCGACCGCCGCGAGTCGCCCGCACGCGCAACCATCCCACTCAAACTTCCAAGTCTGCGCGCCGAAGCCGCTGACGTCGCCCGGCGTCGGCGTCCGCGTATACGTCGCCACATGCCAGGTCGCCGGCGAACCACTGCCGGTGAGCGTGAACTTGTGCACGACACCGTGTGGATCGGTCCAATCGAGCCTCGCCGGTTGCGGAGGGTTGGTCTGCGCCGGCGTGTAGGAATACGAGTGCACACGCACCTGGGTCGGGCCGGGTGCGGGCCCTTCGTTCTGCTGATCCGGAATCCAAGTAGCGCCGGATTGCGCACCCCAAACGTTTTCGAGTTGCCGCGTGACCAGGGCGTTGCCCCAGCTACCGCCCTGCGGCACGAGCAAGCGGCTCACGGTCTCGAGGCGGTGGTCGGTCGTGGCGCGGTAGCTAAAGCGCAATCTGTGCGCGTCATAGGCCGTCAGCTCCGCCACATCGCCATTGCCCGACGGGTCATATCAGACCCTGCGATTCGGATAGCGAACATCCTCGAGCCGTGCCTGCGCATCGTAGGTACAGGTAACCGCGAAAGACTGCGTCGCGCCCGCATCCGTCAGTGTCATCGTCGTGACGCGATACACCCCACCGGCCTGCTGCGTCCAAGCGAACACGAGCTGGTAACCACGCGTGTCCGTGATTCTCGTCAACCGCGTCGGGCCGCCACTCGCAACCGGCGCATACGTATAGAAGACCTGCCAGTCCGGCGTAGCGCCCCACTCACCGCGAAACCGACGCTTGATGCGATAACCGACCTGGCCGATCGGAAGACTGCTGTAGTTCGCCTTCTTCTCGTACTCGATCAAGACCTTGTTGGGCAACTCGCGATACCAAGTCGTCGCGTTTCCCTGCACATGAGCGACCATGCGTGAGCCGCCCTTGGCCGGGAAGTACCAGAAGCCGCCGCTCTGCGGTTGCTGGGCCAGCTGCTGCAACGGCCAGGCGACGCCTTTGCTGTCGACGTAGGTCACGCTGCTCGTGGCGTCAGCCCCTTTGAGGATTCCTTCGGCAAAGGTGACCTGCCAGCCCGGACCAAAGGGGGCCGAGCCGCCGGTCGGGTCGTAGTCGGGCACCGATCCGCCTGGGTTGACGAGGTAGGCGCGATAGAGCGCGCCGATGTCGAGGCTCCCGCCCTTTGCCATGCCACCTAGACTAAACATCTCCAGCGCGAAGCGAAACTCGCCACTCGCGAGGTGCACAGTGTCGGTGCGGTTGCCGGTCACGGTCAACACGCCGGAATCGTTGGTCTCGAATGGAACGACCTGAGACTGAGCAGAGTACTGCAGGAACCCACCTGTCGCGGTGTCCGTGCTGGTGTCCGCTGCTGCGGTGTCGACGGCGCCGTCGTTGCACTTGGACCCGGTGCCGCTAGCACCCCCGGTCTCGGCGTTGCAGGTCTGCGCCGAACTCGACGATGCGAGAAGACACGATGCGAGAAGACACGATGCGAGAAGCATGGCTACGCCGCAGACCGCCCTAGCCAGCGAGAGCGACGCGCGAGGGAGCTGGGAGCTGGGAGCTGGGAGCTGGGAGCTGGGAGCTGGGAGCTGGGAGCTGGGAGC
>CAYSWE010000017.1:3952-20157 GCA_964434515.1 uncultured Phycisphaerales bacterium
TGGGATACGCAAAACGTGACGCATGGAGCTAACCTCCTTGGATCCGATGCTTGAAAACGGAACTTTTCATCCGCGCATACCGGGGTAGCAGAACGACCCGCAGCGATCCAGAGATTTCCGACCGAAAATTCGGCCTCTAGAACCCGAGACGCATGACGAACTCGAACTTGTAGGCCGTGGCGTTGTCGGCGAACGCGTGTCCCGGGTTGAACTGCGCGGCGAGCAGTTGCAGGCCGAGGCGATTGCGGAGGCGATAGCCCAGGATTAGGTCGAAGCCGCGACCTAGGTAGTGCGTGGTGCCGGTTGGCGACGCGCGCAGGCCGGTGGCGAGCAGGCTCGTGCTCGCCACTGCTTGACGGTAGGTATGGAACACCACGTCGAGCGACGCGGTCCGCAGGGGGCGGATTCCCAGACCCACGGTCGTGACGTGCAGGTTGGCTAGCTCCGGGTCGAGCGTTTCACCATAGTAGCGAAAGCTCTGCACGCCGCCGAACTTGCCGTTGTTGTCCTGCAGACCGGTCTGCCGAAACCCCACGCGGGTCGAGCCGTCGTGCCGGCCCGAGGCCATGGCATAGCCCAGCGTGATCGTCGGGCGCAGGGCCGCATCGAAGCGATAGACCGCGCCAAGGTCCACGGCGAAGCCTCGCACCAGCCGGCGGCCGACATAGCCCCCAGCGTAGGCGAGCTCGACCCAGTGACCGAGGCCGCGGGAGCGGCGCAGAAACGATCGCAGCCCGACCAGCTGGGGCTCGAAGTTCGGGAGGTTGGTGTCCTTGCGTTGGATGAAATAAGCGCTGATCCGGTGGTGATCGTCGATGGAATGCTGCGCCATCACCACGAAGGCTTGGGTGTTCTCGGTCACATTGGCGTCGTCTAGGAGCTCGCGCCCCGTCGCCGCCGCAACCTCGAACTGAAACGTGCCCAGAGTCCAACGTAGCCGAGCCGCATCCAACACTTCGTTGTAGAGCCACTCGCGATCGTCATCGAAGTCCTGGCGCCCGACTTGAAGCCGCAGGTCCTCACCGACTGCCCAATACAGATAGCCGCGAGAGAGGCTCTCGATGCGAGAGAGCGTGTCGGGCCGACTCTTGATGAACCGATTCCGCCGCCCGAACGTCGCCTCGGCGAACGCGAACGACCCGCGCTCGTCGAAGCGCCAGAGCCCGTCCAGCTTTGCCTCGAGCCGCAGACTCGTGCGATTGCGATTGCGATTGCGGCGTAGGTCGCGATCCTTGTTCTCTCGCAACTTCAGCGTCAGGCTGCCGCCGAGACGAAGATTGTCACCCAGCCGAAAGCGCAGCGGCACACCCTTTTGATCGTCGCGAAGAAACAGCGCGAGCGGATCCGAACCCAGCACGCGCTCCTCCGGTGAGAGAGCCTGCACATCGGCCGTGTCAGCGACACGCACGGCGATGTCGCCGACATGGAGATTGCGATTGGGAAGGTCCAGCGCAGTCACGAAGCCTTCGATCCTAAACTGACGATCCGCTGCGACGGGACGAATCTTGCGCGCCTGCACGCGCCCGCGACTCTTCACGCGGGCCTTCACCTTAAACCACTGGCCCGAACGAATCGGGAAAGGATCGACGTGCTCCCGACGTGCGTTCTCGTAGCGCGTCTTCTCCGTGATGGCGATCTTGCGCCCCACAACGGTCAACGACTTTGGCTCGGCGCGCTCGATCGGGGCCACGACCTCGACCTTGCCGGGCTTCCCATCCTTCGCGTCGAGCTCCTCGATCTCGGTCGCGAGCGCCGGCCCTGCGGCAGCGGGAGTCCCCTTGACCTTGACCCGCGCCCCGACGACGAGGCTCTCGAACCCGTTCGGCCCGGCGTCGGGACCGATGCACGCAGTCAGTCCCAGACAGCCTGCCAGCACAGCAGTCCCGCGAATCACCGGACGGCCGCTCTCCAATGAGCTCGGGCTTGCTCGACCAGCGCGGCACATCGGTCGGGCCAGTCCGGCTCGAGGCGACGGAACGGTTGCATCACAACCCGAAGCAAGGCACACGCCGTCCACCACGCGAGCGTGCGCGGCTGGGCACGACCACCGGCAGCGGCATAGGCGTCGGCGAACCCGGCGAGGCCGTCCACCGACGCGCCCTCGAGCAGGGCGTGCGCGCGAACGCTCGCGACATCGATGCACGGGCTGCCAGCGCAGACGCGATCGAAATCGACCAACCCGGCACGCGACCGATCGAACACGAACTGCTCACGATGCAGGTCGCCATGCAGGAACACGACGTCGTCGTCCGCCGGTCGCGACCGCGCGAGTCCGGCCACGACATCATGGATCCGGACGCCGAGTGCCGTAGCCAGCTGCGCGCAGTGGTTGCCAATCCGCGCCACCGCGGCGAGCTCGGCCTCGACGGATCGAAGCCGCAGCTGCGGCGTCGGCGGTGTGCGGTGCAGGCGCACGAGTAGCTCGGCCATCGCAGCCGCTCGATCGCCGCCCGGCGCTTCGACCGCCGTCCCGGGCACCTCGGACTCGAACGCTAGCCAGCCGCCAAACGTGCCGACACGCAAGGGAACACGAACCCCCGCAGCCGTGAGCCGTGGGAGCGCCAAAGCGACCGCGGGCGGGATGCCGCCGGCGTAGGCTCGCGCATAGATCGGCAACGTCGTAGCGTCGCCTCCGACCTCGGCGACGAGCCCCAGGGACCAGCGCAGCACGGCGCGACGTTCCGGCTTGTAGCGGACGAGCTGGAACGAACTCTGGCGCTTGGAGATCCGGTAGCCCGGCGGAACGATCTGTGCGGCATGAGCCGACAGCAGCTCGCGAACCCGCGACGCACGCACCAAGGTGCCGAGCCCGCGGAGCTCGCGATCCACCGGCAGCGCGCAAAGCAACAGATTGGAATCCTCATGCAGCGCCGCCGCCCGCAGCCCACACCACACCTTGCCAGCGCGCTCACGATAGCGCTCGAGCTCGGCCCGCAGGCGCGCCCGCGGCGCCACCCGGACCGTGACATACGACTCCTCGACTTGCCCCGCGTCGAGTTCGAGCGACACGCGCCAGCCGACCACGACGCCGTCGCCACCCTTGTAGCGCAGGTAATTCGGACGCAGATCTCGAATCGTCGCATGGTCCGTCAGGCAACTCGCGATGGCCTCGCCGACCTCATCGACACTCGTCGCCGCAGCAAAGCCGGCCGGTGCATGGTGCGGCAACGGGAAGGCCGAGCTCACTCGCATGACGCCCCTCCGCACGCGGCCTCGATCGCGGTGGCACGCGCCCCAGCACCTTCGACGATCGCACCGCCGACCAGCGTAACCACACGATCCACCGATTCGATCAGCGAACGATCGTGCGTGATCAAGAGCACGGTCCGTCCCGAGAGCGTGCGCATCAGGTCGGTGCGGAAGCCCTGCTCACTCTCGGCGTCGAGCGACGCGGTCGGCTCGTCGAGGATCACGACGGGCGCGTCGCGAAGCAACGCACGGGCCAGCGCGATGCGTTGGCGCTGCCCGCCTGAGAGCGCCGTCCCGCGCTCACCTACCATGGTGTCGACACCATCTGGAAGCGTCTTCGCAAAGCTCACCACGCCGGCGCGCTCCGCCGCCAGCACGACTTCCTCGGGACTCGCGTCGCGCCGGCCGAGCTGCACATTCTCGAGCAGCGTCCCGTCAAACAGCAGCGTGTCTTGAAACACGATCGCGATCCCATCCCGGAGCTGCCGCAGCGCGTAGTCGCGGACATCGTGACCGTCGATCTCCACGCGTCCGGCGGTTGCGTCGCGCAAGCGCGGCACCAGGCTCGCCAGCGTGCTCTTGCCCGATCCGTTGGTACCGAGCAGCGCCACCTTTTCGCCTGGAGCGACGGTCAGGTTGACCTTGCGAAGCACCGGGCGCTCGGCGTGGAACGAAAAGGCTACATCGACAAAGCGAACCTCTCCGCGGGTCGGGCCACCCGCGACCGGCTCGGCCGGTTCGGGAAGATCGACGCTCGTGTCGAGCACCTCGAGCACGCGCTCGCCGGACGCCGCCGCCTTGAACAACCGGGAACTGCTCGACACGGTGCGGCGCAGCGGCTTGTAGAGCATGCGCACATAGCTCAGCAGGACGAGGAGCTCGCCGGCGGAAAGCTGGCCCTCGACGACCTTGCCCGTCCCCACCCAGAGAACTAGCGCGACGCCGAGCGCCAGCGAGACCTCGGTCCAGCCACTCATCTTGGCCTCGAGCCGGGTCGCGGCCAAACCGGCCTTGAGACTCTTGCGATTGCGTCCAGAGAATCGCTTCGCCGCCTCGTCTGCCAACGAGTAGGCCTGGATCACCGGCACCGTCAAGAGCGACTCGGTGATCGCGGCGCCGATCTGTCCCTCCTTCTTGCGTTGCTGCCGCGCCGCGTCGCGCAGTCGGCTGCCAAAGCGCACCATGACGAACACGACCAGCGGGATCACCAGCGCGCTGATCAACGCCAGATACGGATCGAGGAGCGCCATCACCACGAGGACACCCAAGACGAGCACGATCTCTTGGAGGAACGCGAACACTCCTTCGACCAGGAGCTGGCGCATCATCACGGTGTCTCCCGACATCCGGATGAGCAGGTCCCCCGCCCGCTGCCGGCCATGAAACGCGAGCGACAGATCCAGGAGATGGTCGTGCAGGTCCTCGCGAATCCGCGCCACCACGTTGTGACCGACGGTCGCCAGCACGATCACCTTCTTGAACTCGAGCCAGCCCACCAGGGCGGCCAGCCCAAGGACGGTACAAACGCACACGACAAGCAGGCGCGTCGGATGCTCCGGCCCAGGGAGCCAGGACGGCAATCGGGACCAGTGGCGCCCAAGGATCACCTGGTCGATGACGATCTTGATTGGCCAGGGGCGCAGCAGACCCGCGCCGATGACGAGGCCGGAGATGCCGGCTCCGAGCGCCAATCGCGACCGAAATGGGCGCACGTAGCGCGACAGCCGGACGGCCACGCGCCGCACCGCGCGCCAGCGGCCGAGGACACGCTTCAGCCAGCGAAGCACGCGCGAGCCTCCTCGATCCAGGTCCGAAGATCGCGCGCCTTCGAAACCCACGACACATCTGCCACGCGTTGCGGCGCGACCGACGAGCTCGCGAGCGTCGCGCTGACAGCGTCGACAAAGCTCGCGCCGTCGCCGGCCCGAAACCTGCGCACACCCGAACGAACGCGCAGACTCTCGACGAGACTCTCGACGCAAGGATGGTCCGATGCGACCAAAGGACAACCGGCGGCGATGGCCTCGACGACCTTCAGCGGGCAGAAGTAGGACGGTGCGTCGGCGGGATACGGTGCCAGTGCGAAGTCCGCGGCCTTCAGAATCGACGGAATGCGCGCGTGGTCGACGCCGCGCTCCCAGACGACTCGGTCTGGAGCGCAGCGCGCGGCGCGGGCGACTTTTTCACCCAGCGGTCCGTCGCCGACGATCCACAGCCCGAAGTTCTCCTGCTCCCAACATGCGCGCGCAGCCTCGAGCAAAAACTCGATGCCGTGCCACGGCTTCAACGACCCGATGAACACGCCGATCCGGCGGCCGCTGAGAGCAGCCGGACGCTCGGCACGCTCGGCGCGCTCGAACAGCGCGGCGTTGACGCCATTCGGAACGACGCGGATCTTGGCTGAGTCGACCCCCAACCGCCGGAGCTCGCCGGCCAACGCCTCGGAAACCACGAGAACACGATGTGCAATGTCCAAAACGTCGAGCGCGATGGCGCGTCCGGCACGCCGCAAGTGCAGCGACCGATAGCGTTCGGCCTCGGCCCAGATCGGCGAGTTGACTTCGACGAACAGCGGAACGGAATGGTCGGTTGCGTAAGCAGCCCCGGCTGCTCCGAACAGCGCTAGCCGTTCGTAGATCGCGTCGTATTCGGCGCTCTGCGAGAGCACACGCGCCATGTTCGAGGAGGCGGCGAAGGTCGCCAGCTCACGCGCCGCGCCGCGCCGACGCTCTGGCGAACACACGTGGAGCACGCCGGGCCAATCCACCATGTCCCCGCCCTTGGACGCCCGCGCAACGAACGTGTCCACGTCGAAGCCGACCGCCGCAAGCGCCCGATAGAACTCGCGCAGGTGCACCGACGCGCCCTTCGTCCCGTCCAGGGGAATCCCCGGGTCCGAGCAAACGTAGGCAAGCCTCATCCCGCCCGATCCACTGCGCGCGCCTCGCGCCGCCCACCAAAACGTGCGCGCAAGGCGGCGACGTTGGCTGCCAGGTCGAAGCACCGCTCGGCTCGCTCGCGTCCGGCGGCGGCGAGTTGGCTGCATCGATGTGGCGCGTCGAGCAGCGCGGCGATCGCGCCCTCGATCGCTGGCGAATCGTGCATCGGAACGAGGACGCCCGCGGCACCGTCATCGACGATCTCCTCAACGCCGGCGACCGGCGTGCTGATCGCCGGAACGCCGCTGGCGAGCGCTTCGAGCAACACCGTCGGCAGGGCATCACGGTTGCCGTCCTCGCCAACCACACAGGGCAAGACGACCATCGTCGCGCGAGCCAACAGCTCGCCAATCTCCTCATGCGTCTTCATCCCGACGAGTTCGATGCCCTCGACCGCGTGGGCACGAATCTGCTCCTCCAAGAGCGGACGCTGATCCCCTTCGCCGACGATCACACAACGGAGGGACCGGCCATCACCAATCAGTCGCGCGGCGGCATCGATCAGATAGCGGAAGCCCTTTTTCTCAACCAGTCGTCCGACCCCCAGGACCAGAGGGAGGCTGTCCGGAACGCGATGGCGGGGATGGAACACGCTGAGGTCGACGCCATTGTAGAGTCGCATGAGTTCGCCATCCGCACCGGGGACGAGCTCTTCGTGGACGAACCGCGCGTTGGCATCACACACCGTGACCGCAAACTCCGCATTGGTGAACAGGGTCCGAAACCCATTGCGGTCGACGCCTTCTCGGTAGATGTCCTTGGCATGACAGGTGAACGAAAACGGCACGAGCGACAGCTCGTGCGCGACGCGGGCAACCCAGGTCGCGACCGTCGCAAAGTGCGCATGCATGCGATCGACACCGCGCCTGCGAACCTCGGCGGCAACCAGGACTCCCCAGCCAAGCAGCGCCATCATGTCCGGTCGACCGAGTTCGAGAAGCTCCTCGAACATGCCCCAGAATCCCATCATTCCGTTGTCGAGGAACGGACGATTCTCGCGTAGCAGCAGCGGCAAATCGGACGCGGTCGGCTTCGGAAGATAAACGACATGCGCCTTCAGCTCGGCGAGCTTCGCGTGAAAGACGCCGTCGTCGGGGCGATGCAGTGAGAAGATCTCGACGTCAACGCCCTGGCGTTCGAGTTCGAGAATCTCATTCAGGATGAACGTCTCGGAGATCCGCGGGAACTTCTTCAATACGTATGCTACGCGCACGGGGAAAACTCTCCTTCGATCGCATCGGGGTTGTCACAGGAACCTGCGATGCCGAGCAGCCGTTGCGCCGCCCGCCGGGCTCCGTCGAAACGCAGCCGCGACGGCGCACTTGCCGGAGCTCGGTCAAGACACCGCTCGATCGCTGCGGCGAACTTGCCCGGGTCGGCGGCATCCGCGGGTTCGACCAAGTCGAGCAGGCCCAGCCCTGAAAGGCGCCGGCCACGCTCGAGCTGCTCCTTGCGCGGCCTAACACGCGGTACGACCAAGGTCCGCGCGCCACACTGCAGGGATTCGTAGACCGAGTTGTAGCCGCCCATCGTCACCACCAAGCGCGCGCGCCGAATCAGGCGGTGCGCGCCAGAGACATGCCGGATCAAGCGGACATGCGAGTCCGCATCCCAGTCGCGCTGCAGCGCCTGCCAACGGTTCGAGGGCATCAACGGTCCGGTGACCAGCGTGACGTGGAAGTTCCGTTCGCGCAGCGGACCGCGAACCGCGGCGAGCGCGGCGCGCAGGAGGAACTCGCCGTCCTCGCCGCCACCCGCCGTCACAAGGATGTCGGAGTCGAACGCGCCAGACGAATCGCCGGCGCGTGCCGAGGCCGATTCCTTCTCCGCCGGAAACGCTCGGCCCGGCGACGCGATTCCTACATATTCGAGCTTGTCGATGACTCTCGGCGGCAACGCGTAGGCCGCGGCGACGTCGAGAATCATCGGATCCCCGTAAATGAATACGGTGTCATAGAAGCGAGCGATGCAGTCATAGGTGCGGCTCGCCAACATCTGCCGCCGCACGGTCGCAGGTGCATCGATGACGTCGCGGATCCCGAGGAAGACGCGCGTGCGATCGCCTCGCGCACGAACCTCGCGGAGCATCAACAGCAGCTCCTTCCCCGGCCCCTCGGCGGTGTGGTCGATCAGGATGACATCGGGGGCATACGTCCGCGTCGTGGTGGCGATCAACTCCGAACGTACGCGCGTCACGTCGGACAGAGACAGCGGCAAACCCCGAGACACGTATTTCCCGTCCGCATCCTTGCTGATCGCCGGGATTTTCACCAACCCGCAGCGCGGCGGAAGCTGAAACACTTCCGAAACGGGGGAACCCGAAATGATGACAACACCAACGTCGGGGTCCTCACGCACGAGCGCGTCGGCGATCGAGAGCGAACGACGTAGATGTCCCAAGCCAAACGAGTCGTGGCTGTAGAGAAGGATGCGTCTGGGTCGCACCGTAGCTTTCGTTTGCCGAGCCAATGCGCTACTCAGAGAGACCGGCTCAGACGACGGGGTGGCAGTATTCATGGCGCGAGCCAAGAGACCCGGTGAACCCGGTCCAAAGAAGAAACGACGCAGTCCGGACGATGCGATGCGTGGCGAGAACGTGCATGCTGCGTTACCTACGGTCTTGTGAAACGAAGAATGTGCGAAGTGACTAGAGGTGCGCCGCCTACGGCGCGCAGACCTCGGTGAAGCTCAATCCGAAACGAGCCCGCACCCCAACCACCTGCCGGTGGCGCGATTGTCAGAACGGCCTGGCTCACCGACACCGAGGCCGCCACGACCTGCCCCGACTGATCCACAACGCGCACGCGATCGGTGGCCAGCGACTGCGGATCGATGTTGGCCGACATCGTGACCACCACGGGCTGGTTCGCCCCGATAGGCAGGTGCAACGGTGGATCGACCTTGAATGTGCGTAGGGTCGCACTCGACAACAGCTTCGGCAGACCGGGCTCGAACGCGTCCGGCGAACCCCACACTCCCGCGTCGACCGCCGGGTCGCTCGGTGGCCGCAGACCGCGGCCCGAGGCCGCCGATCCGGTAGCGAGTCGATAGTCCTCGTCGACGGAACCCTCGGCGAACACCGCGACGGACGCCGGAAGTCTCCGCGCAGCGAGCGCCGGCGCGAGCGAGACTTCGGCCCCCACGATGTTGCTCACGAGTCGCACAACTCCGTCCGCATCGACCTCGACCCGGTCCGTCGCGCGCGCCTGCACGTTCGCCAGGGTCACGCGATTGCCGACCATCGAGACGGCTTGGCCGTAAGCACGCGGGGCGTGCAAAAACGTCGGCGTCGCGACGCTGTCCACCACGACCGACGCCACGACGTCGACGCTGGTCCACGGGCTCGGCTGCAGGTAGGCGATGCACGACGACGCCGCCGCGCGCACCGGCACACTCACAAAACCCTGACCATTCCCGGCCAAGACACAGTGACTGGCGAGCACGACCTTGTTGCCCGCGGAGGAGCGCAGCCCAGCTCCCAGGTTGGCGCTTACCACACTTGCCGAGATCAGCACGACACCCGGAAACGGTTCCGAACTGATCTCGATGCCGTCGCCAACGTTGGCAGTCGACAAGAGACCGTGCAGCACGACGTCACCCGCGGCGTCGGCGTCCACGTGGAAGCCGTCCCCGCCGTTGCCACGCGCGGTAGACTCGCTGATCGAGATGCTGGCATACCAGCCCGGATCCAGCTCGTGGTCCTGATCCACGAGGAGCCCCCCGGTGGCGTTGTCGACGAACTCGGATCCGCGAACCACCACACGCAAGAAACCGTGCCCGTTGCCATGCACGAAGGGCGCAACGAGGTCGTAGTCGAGCCCCTCGGCGCCGTTGCCAACGAAGCGCGAACCGACGACCACAACACTCGCCGACCCGCCTTCCGGCGCGATCAGGTCGCACAGATCCATGCCTTCTTGCGCGTTGAACGCGAACGTCGTCGCGTCGACACGAATGTCGAAGGCGCCGTTGCCTAGCAAGCCTTCGCCGCCATTGTGACGGAAATCGCACGACGCGACGACGACATCGAGCGTCGGCCCGCCGAGGTTGCGCAACCGCGCGGAGCGCCCGGCGAAGTTCTCAACGAGCAGCTCGCGCAACTCCACCGAGGAGTCGACAATGTCGATGCCGGTGACCGCCTGCTGCTTACCATCGAAGTGCACACCATCGATCGACACCGAGGCGAGGTTGACCTGCAACATCGCGATGCCGGTCCCCAACAGAACCGTCGGGTGCTTCTGCGGTGACCGCGCCAGCGGGACGAATCCTGCATCGAAACCACCGGCCAACGCAGTCCCATCGGGAATGCCCACCGAATCGAGCGTGTAGTTCCCGGCACGCACCCACACGTTGCCGCCTCCGGCGAAGCCCGCCGTCGCCAGGCCAAGCTCGATCTTGGCGAACGCCGTCGCCGGCGTCTTGCCGTCGGGCGCCGAGGACTGCGACGCGGCATCGACATAGATGACCGGGCTGGTCCGTGCGTGGAGCACGACGCCGACGGGTTGATACGCCGATGCCGACCGGACGCGCGCGCCGAGACCAAACCAGTAGTCGACGCCCGTCATCAACCCGGAGACCTCGGTGACGCCGCCGGCCCCTACGACGCTGCGCGGCGGGGCGGCATAGACCTTGGCTTTGTCGGTCGCAACGAACAACGCATACTCGATGCCCTTGCCGGCCAACCGCCAACGCACCCAAGCGCTGTTCGCCCCAGCAACGACGCCGGTGAGCCCGCCCGGAGCCTGGAACGCAGGCAGCGGACGCGGTTGACGAGGTTTCCCGCCGCCACCGCCCCGACCGCCACGACCACTACCGCCGCTGCCCAACACCGGACCAGCCGGCCGGGAACAAGCAACCAACCCAAGCAGTGCGGCAGCGAGCAGGAGGCTCAACCGCGCGCAAAGGGGCGTTGGATTTTCGTGGGGAACGCGCATCGTCGATGGACCCATGCGCAAGAACCGATCCGACGACGAGTCACGCGAACGTTTCGTTGCAACTCGCTATGCAATAAACACTTAGATTGTCAGACCTGGACCGCTGCGCAGGCCCAGAGCCGTCCACGATTTGGACGCTCATGCGGTTCTCAGACGGCTCAGCAGCGCTCCTCGAGGAGCGCTCGAGCGCTCTCGCCGAGCTCCCGGGCAAGGGCGTGCCAGCGCGGACGCATCGCGTAGACGCCAGCCAGGCGGGCCCGAACGATGGCTCGCAAACAGCGAAGATCCCGATCCTCTGGATCGAGCCGCAGCGCCAAGCTGAGTTCGGCCGCCTGACTCGAATCGCTCGCGCCGCGCTGGTGAGCGCGCAACGCAAAGTGCTCCGCCAGGTTGACCGCGTCGACGCGGGCATCCCCCAGACTCACGCCCTCGAGGTCGATGCACGCAACCCGGTCCGCGGACACGAACAACTGTTTGTCGTGCAGGTCACCATGCACGAGGTCGCTGCAACCGAGCGGAACCTCCTGGCACCGCGCGACGCGTTGTGCCAGGTCGCCGAGCTGCGGCAGCCACGTCGCACCGAGAGCCAGCTGCTTCGTGGCGGACGCGAGTTCGTCGGCAAAGCTCCGCCGCGGCAGAGTCGAGGGGCACGGAATGCCAGCAAGCTCGCGCAGCGCCTCGGCGATCACGCGGACATCGACTTGGTGTCCCGCGACGAGATGTCCATGCAGGGAGTCCCCCGGCGCCGATGGCACGAGCAGCGCGTGCACGTCCTCCCAAAGTGCGGTCGGCAAAGCCAGAGCCAAGCGCCGTGATGGTGCGCGCAGCTCGCGCAGCACGCCGGCCCGTGCAAACGCCCGGCGCCTCAGGCCTTTGAGATAGACGCAGGGACCATCGCCCGAGCGCGTCACGCGCACGACGACACGTGCGCCGGGTCGATACGACAAGACCTCGCAACGTAGGGCGGAGCCGTCGAGCCAGCCCAAGCGCTGCGCGAGCCGCTCGGGCTCGCGCAGCAACCGAGACAGACGAAGCCGGTCGTCGTCGGCCGCCACGACCTCGCGCGCAGCGACGCCGGCCCGGTCGGCCGACAACGAGAACACGCGGCAGGGCGTGGACGTCGTTGCAGTCCACGACCCAGCACGATCGCAACGCAAGACGCAAGAGCGGGCGGCCTCGCCGCCAACGATCTCGGCGAGCACCCGCGTCACGGCTTCCGCCGAGCCCGGCGGGCCGTTCATGATGGGCTTCCTCGGCGTGCTACTGAATCGTCGCCTTGAGCCCCATCGAGAAGACCAGCCCCAACCCATTGGCCTTCGGATCGACGACCATCTCCTGCAGGTACACATTGAGCCCGCGCAGGCTCGCGATGTTCGGAATCAGCCACGTGTGTTTGCCAACGCCACCTCCAGCACCAGAGCCCGTCGTAACCACCGGCGCCAGAATATCCAAAGAAACTCGCAAGGCGCAGCCCTTCGCGCCCGCGCCCGCGAGCGACAGCGGCAAGGTGAAGGGTCCCCACTTGGTGTTCGAGAGCCCGAAGATGCCGAGCGTCGCGGTGCCCGGGTTCACGTTGTGGACCTCGGAGGTAAAGGTCGAGTTGACGGCGGCGTTCTTGGGCACGCCGAGCACGGGCCGGAAGCGGAACTTGCTGTTGCCAACGGTGCCCCCGTCACACGAGGCGCCAAATGCCGTGACCGCCGTGTCGTTGACGAAGACCCGGAACGGAGTCCCCGGCGTACCGCTGTCCGGTCCGTACCAGCCCCACGCATCGCCGCGAGTCCGCCCATCGCCGTTCACCGCGTTCCCGGTGCCAAACAGGCTGACGAGCCCCGTGGATGACCCCGGATTGAAGTCGAACACCCAGCTGCGTTTGGCGCTGGAGCCGTGCGTCGCCGTCGAACGGCCGTTCGTGGCGCTGTCCACGCGCACGTTGGTACCCGCTCGCGCGACGAAGGTCCCCTTCGTGGCTTCGACGCTGAAGCCGCCGCGCTTGCTGGAGTTGTTCGCTCCCGAAACGCCGACCGAAATCGGGACCACCCCCGCCCCCTTGGTGATGGAGAGCGACGGAGTCGAGATGGACAGCTTGACCGCGCTATTCGGAAACGCGCTGTGGCAGCCACTCGGACCGCAGCCGGGGAAGCTGGTGTTCATGTTGATTGGGATCCCGGCCTTGCCCGGGATGACACCCCCGGAGCGACCAAGCAGGAGCGAGACCGGGAACAGAATGAGAGCCGAAGCAAGAACAGCACGCGGGGTGATCGTCATCGAGGGATTCCGAAGTAGGGTAAGAAAACTTTGGGAAGTGGCAGAGGGCGGACCGAGCCTTTGGCAAGCTCCATACCGCGATGCGGGCCCTTACGCGGGCGCGACAGCCTGCGGCCGGACAACCTCGAAGACACCGCGGCGAGACGGACGCGCGGTGATCCGCCTGGGCGCGGCGCCCCTATCACACCTGTGCGATCGGGCCGTGCAGAATCTGTACGCACGCGTCGCGGATCAGAGCGCATAGGCGCTCGGAACGGCGCCCCGCGCGCTTGACCGCGCCCCGAAAGGACCGGCATGCTAGTTGTTTCGTGGCCACACACCCGACTTCCTACGTAGGGAAAAGCTACGTAGACGTCGATCGCGTCACGCGCTCTTCTCCCAAACACGAGGTACCTCGATGAGAGCCCCTCTCTGTCTCTACTCCGCTGGGCTCGTTGCCCTGCTTGCAGCCCCGGTCCTTGCACAGGATCCGGCGCAAGCATCCCAGGTCGTCCTGTCGTGGAACGATCTCGGAATGCACTGCGTCGACCCGGACTTCTCCATCTTTGCGTTGCTGCCACCCTTCAACACGCTCAACTCGCACGTCATCATCGGCGGCAAGTTACAGAAGACGGCCTCGGCGCGCGTCACCTACCAGGCAATGGCCGACCCGACCGGATCGATCAACACGACCTCGATCGGCAAGACCAACTTTTGGAAGCACGTCAAGTCGCTGTTCGGCGTGCAGCCGCCGCCCGATGTGGGACTCACCGGTAGCAAGATGCCGGGCAAGGCCAACACGCCGCAGCCGACCAAGTTCGACACGCAGTGGAAGTGGTTCCAGGCCCAGGGGATTCCGCTGACACCGATCGACGATGCGATGCGGCTCAACCCCTATCCGCTCATGAAGGTCATCGCGCGGGACAGCAGCGGGCGCGAGATCGCCAACACGGTCACCAGTGTGCCGACGTCGAACGAACTGGCCTGCCGCAAGTGCCACGACTCGGCCGGCAACCCGTTTGCGCGACCGGCCGCCGGCTGGCTCTTCGACCCGGACCCAGTGCGGGACAACCGGCTCAACATTCTGCGGCTGCACGATGAACGCCAGATCAACAAGCAGTCCTTCAAGGCGGCGCTGGCCAAGCTCGGCTACAACAAGGCCGGCCTCCTGGCGACCGTCAAGACCGACGGCAAGGCGGTGCTGTGCGCCAACTGCCACGTGTCGAATGCCTTGCCCGGCACCGGCATCGCGGGTATCCCGGCGATGACCGACGCGATCCACACGGCGCACAGTCGCGTGCTCGACACGTCGGGCAAGCTGCTGGACGCAAACCCGACGCGCTCGGCCTGCTACAACTGCCACCCGGGCTTCAAGACGCAGTGCCTGCGCGGAGCCATGGGCAAGGCCATCGGCACGAACGGCAAGTTCGCGATCCAGTGTCAGAGCTGCCACGGCTCGATGTCCGCAGTCGGCGACTTCCGGCGCACGGGCTGGCTGGACGAACCAACCTGCCAGAACTGTCACTCGGGAACGGCGACGCAGAACACCGGCAAGATCCGCTACACCTCGGTGTTCGACGCCAATGGGAAGCGCCGCAAGCCGGCGAACAACGTCTATGCGACGACCCCGGACGTTCCCAAGAAGGGGTTCTCGCTCTACCGCTTCTCAAGTGGCCATGGCGGACTGCAGTGCGCCGCGTGCCACGGTCCCCCGCACGCGATCTACCCCACCTCGACCGAGAATGACAACCTGCAGAGCAAGAAGCTGCAGGGGCACATCGGCACGATCTCGGATTGCACGGTCTGCCACGGAAAGCTGCAGAAGAGCCAGATGCTGCGCGGTCCGCATGGCATGCACCCAGTCGACTCCAAGTGGGCCGGGGACAAGCACGGCGATCTCGCCAAAGGCAGCAGGCTGGCCACGTGCCAGGCATGCCACGGCCGGGACAACAAGGGAACCGTGCTGTCGATGGCCAAGGGGGACCGGGTGTACCGAACGAAGTTCGGCACGAAGCGGTTCTGGCGCGGTTTCCGCGTCGGTTGCTACAACTGCCACCGCGGCCCGAAGAGCGAGCATCGCAACAGCAACCGCGCGCCCGTCGTGCCCAGTCTGTCGGCGCGCACGCCGAACGACGTGCCCACCAGCGTGACGCTGCGCGGCACCGACGCCGACAACAACCGACTCACCTTCCGCGTAGTCGATCAACCGAAGCACGGCACCGTAGCGTTCAACCCGGCCACCAACGGAACCAAGGCGACCTATCTGCCCAAGAAGGGCTACACGGGGACCGACGTGTTCACCTACGCCGCCTACGACGGACAATCCGAGTCCAACCTCGGCACCGTCACGATGACGGTCACGGCGGCAAGCTGCCGCGGTAGCCTCGAGGCCTACGGCTTCGGTTGCCCGGGCACAGGTCCCTTCCTGCCGGTGCTCTCGGCATCCGGTTGCGCCACACCAGGACAGACGATCACGCTCGACCTAGCCAACGGCCGCGGCGGAGCGCTCGGCGTCGTCCTGTTCGGCGTCGGACGCACGGCGCACGAGCTCGCCGGCGGCTGCGTGCTGCGCGTGACGCCGCCCCTAGTGGCGAGCAAGGGGCTCATCCAACAAGGAAGCGGCGCGGGTCGCGGCAAGTTCACCCTGCCGATCAAGATCCCCGGCTACATCCCGCGCGGCGTCCGCCTAACGATGCAGGCATTCCTGGTCGACCCCGGTTCCCAGGTAGGCTGGTCGAACTCCAACGGCATCGACATGACGATCCGCTAAGCGCTCGCGCAGGAATGCGTTCGTAGCGCCGGGCAGGCAATCATCGCGCGCTCGCAGCATTGCTGCGAGCGCGGTCGCGATTCGAGCGTCTGGAACCTTCGATCGCGAACCCAGACCCGCAAACGGCGC
>CAYSWE010000018.1:0-20153 GCA_964434515.1 uncultured Phycisphaerales bacterium
CCATCGACGCGGCCGACTTCGTCCCCGGCTGGTGCGCGCGACTCCAAGTTCGAGGCGGGTTCAACCTGCTCGGCATGGGCCGGAGATTGCTCGGCAAGCACAGCAGGCGATGGCTCAGACCCGTCCAGCACCCCACGCTCGTGTTCTTCGCCGGACTCGAGACTCTCCGCATCTTCGGAGGCCCCGCACGACAGACTGCCTACCGCAAATCCAAGAACGACAGCGAGACAAAGGGCTGTTACATCCTTTCCAGGAAGCGGCCCCGCTACCCCGTTCCCCTGCTCAAGCAAGACAGGATGGCCGGCGCCCGATCGACTGCCCACCACCAGGTCTCGTCCGTCACCGAGCGAACACCCGAGCCCACATCCAACGCTGACAGCGAGCCTCGGTCGTCGGATTCACGTACGACAAAGAACATTGGGACGGCCGAAGTCCCTGCATCTGCACCCCCAATCAGGCGCCACACGACAGGCAATGCGGGACGGCCGAAGAACCGACCAAGAGAATCGCATCGTTCGAAGCCCGCGACGCCCGCCTCCCCTGTCACGAGGACCGCCGTGCCGCCGACGATCGCCAGAACCAACCCCACAACCCGGATGCAGAGAAGTCTGCGCCGATTCGACACCCGTGCCAGCGCTGCGTCCTCACTGCCAGAAAAGGATATGTTCCTCGTTGGATGCCTTGATTCCCGACACTCCCCAAATGCACGCGGCGAGCGTCATGCTCCGGCCAACGAACTCCCGAGGCAACCCGGGAGCAAAGCGAATCTGCGTCGTCGTCTTGCCCGTGCTCGTAGGGAGGATCTGGCCTGGCAGACTCCCGAGCAGCCAGCCCGTCGTTTCGTCGACGTTCACAGGAATACGCTTTCCTGCGTAGACGACGCCCGGGCGTGAGCCGGAGAACGACGGTACCAACACAGCAAGCCCGGCGGCCCGCGTTCGCAAAACGTCGAGCGGCACGGTGCCGCCCAAAGCGCGAGACACTCCGGGAACGCGAGCTGCGAGTCTCGGTTGCCCCCGAGCAAACTCGTCGGCGCCCATGTCCCGAACTCCGTTCAGCACGCGCGGCTGACCGTCGATGTCCACTCTCGGCATGTGCGGCGCAGCAAGACTGCCACCTTGGATACAAGGCGAGGACGGATGCAAATGCATGTTCGCCCCGAGCACGTGCAGCAACTTCGGATCGGCGCTGATGTTGCCGAGTCCGGGGAAGCCGCCGCGCACATCACTGTGGTCGACGAAGAGCGCCGGCGGCTGATTCCTCGAGTTGCGTCCGCGCAACAAGGCCTCTAGGTTCCCGTTATTCCAGAGGATGCTGTTATGGACGGTAGCCACGGTTTGGATATCAAAGTATGGAGCACGCAGCGTTGAGGACGAACACGCATGGACCTGGACCATTGGCCACGAAGCGGCAGACAGTGACAACGCAATAGGAGCCAGTGACAGACGAAATCGCAGGCCCCTCCGGCGACCGGTTCTGCCGAAACACGCAGTTGCGAACGAAGACGTGGTTCTCGGCCGCGGTCAAGATCGCAGCTCCATCAAACTTGGCGGAGTTACCAACGAACTCGCAATCACGGATTTCGTTCCAAGCCGGTCCGAGCTTCGCAAACTGAAAGAGGGAAATGGCACCACCTTCGTTGCTCGCGGTGTTGTTGATGAAGACGCATCGCTCAATCAACGACCCGTAGGGCATCTGCGCGCGTAGTATACCGATTGCGCCGCCCATGTCGGCTTGATTCGAAACGAACACGCAATCAGAGATGTGCACGGATGCGAGAAACGCCGAAACGCCGGCACCATCCTGCGTGGACGGAAGCTGCTCCCCGTCCCTGATTGTCAGACCTGATATCTTGAGGCTAAGACGCCTCCCCCCAATCGTGTGCACGACTGGTCCCCTGCCACCACCGTCGATGATAGTACGTGCCGCTCCTGCTACTCCGCGTAGCGTGAGCTTCTTACCAGAGGGAATCCGCACATTCTCGACATAGAGTCCCGGCGCAATCTCCACGACGGTGCCATTTGCAACCGAGGCTACCGCGGACTGAATCGTTGGAAAACGGACCGAAGGAACGTGCACCGTTTGCCCGATGCAGACTCCGGACAAGACCGCGAGACCAACGCAGGTCGTCAAAGACAACACAACAGAGCCTACTGACACTTCCACTTCCTCCTCGGCTCGCACCCCTTCTTCGGGAGCCAGCATGGCGATCGACGACGATCGAGTGACGTCCTCTACTCGTGACGCAGTGCACGGATCGGATCCATGCGTGCAGCCCGCGCGGCCGGGTAAAGACCGAACACAATACCAGTCAAACAAGAGATCCCCAGGGACAGCGAGACTGCCCAGGGCGTAAGTCGCGGGCTCCAATCGGTATTCATGTCGATCACAAAGACACCAACGACGCCGAGTGCAACCCCAAGGATTCCGCCAATCGCTGCCAGAGTCACAGTCTCGATGAGGAACTGCCAGACGATTCCAGACCTGGTACAACCGATCGCCCGCCGAATCCCGATTTCTCGCGTCCGCTCGACTACGCTCGCCAACATGATATTGAGAATGCCGATGCCGCCGACGATCAGCGAAATCCCAGCGATGACCGGGAGGAAGATATTGAACACACTCTGTGCCCGCTGCCGCGACTCGAGCAGCTTGAGAGGGACCACAACCTCATAGTCCTTCCGTTCGTGAAACTTAGCCAAGACGGACTGGATCGAGTAGGCCGCAGGGATCACATCGCTTTCGACGCGCGTCGTGCAAACGATCTGATGTAGCTCAACGCGTGCGGTCTCCTGACTACCGGCCCGCTCGCGCACCGTCATCAGACCATAGCGGTCAAGGACAGTCTCGAATGGCACGTAAACCTCGAGTGCCCGTCCGTCAATGCCCAAAACGGCAGCGTTCGTGCTCTGAAACGTCACGTCCGGAAGAACGCCGCACACGCGAAAAAAGTCGTTGCCAATCTTCAGATCCAGCTTGAGCGGGTCACCGACGTAACGAGCATCCTTGAGGAGGCGACGACGCACGACGCAAACGCGCTTGCGGGCCAAGCCGTCAGCGCGTGTCAGCGTGCGCCCCAACGTCGGAACCAGTCCGAGCTCTGCGAGGTAGTCTGGCGTCACTCCCCGGACCTTGGCCTCGAGTCGCCGGCTCTTGAACCAAATCCAGGCCTCGAGGTCATGCACGGGAAGCACTCTGTCAATCGACGGAACCGTCCGCTCGAGTTGTCGGGCGTCGTGGAACGTGAGCCCATAGCGCATCACGCGCCCCTGCTCGGCATCCTGGACATCGGACTCCGCCGGAGGCTTGCGTGCGTTGATGATGATGTTGCGTATCCCCAGCTCCTGGATTTGCGCCAGAATCGACCGCCGAGCGCCCTCACCGGTCGCGACCATCGACACGACCGAGGCAATCCCAAAGACTATGCCGAGCACGGTCAACAACGAACGTAGCTTGTGCCGCGCCAGATTGCGCACAGCCTCCCGGATCAGTTCCAGAATCATGTCAGCACCTCGTGGCTCGGAACCGCCTCCGGAGGCACGAGTCCTGACCGCCCCGAGTCTGCCTCCACGCGACCGTCGCGGATTTTGATTCGGCGTGGAGCGGCCTCTGCGATTTCGTTGTCGTGCGTAATCATGACGATGGTGTTCCCATTGCCGTGGAGCTCGTCAACGAGCGCGAGGATTGCCGCCGACGTCTTCGAGTCGAGGTTGCCCGTCGGTTCGTCCGCAAGGAGCATCGCCGGATCGTTGGCTAGCGCACGCGCAATGGCCGCCCGCTGACACTCACCACCCGACAGCTCGGAGGGACGATGATGCATCCGATCCGCCAGACCGACGCTTGCCGCGAGTTCCTTGGTCCGGCGCTGCCGAGCCGCTCTCGGTACTCGCGCGTAGAACAACGGTAGCTCGATGTTCTCAGCAACCGTCAAATGCGGGATCAATTGAAAGGATTGAAACACGAAGCCAATCTGTCTGTTGCGAACACGCGAAAGCGTCGTTTCGTCCGCCCGCGAAACATCCAACCCAAGCAACTCGTAACTGCCCGCGGTTGGTCGATCGAGGCACCCAAGGATGTTCAGGAGTGTCGACTTTCCCGATCCCGAGGGACCAGTAATCGTGACAAACTCGCCCGGCAGCACCTCGATTCCGACACCATGCAGAACCGGGACAGGGTTTGCCTCCGTCCCATAGACCTTCGTGACATCGCACAGCCGAATGACAGGCGTGCCGTTCTCGGCGGGCGCGCTCATTCTCCGCCCTGCGATTTCGTCGCGGTCGCCTCGACTGCAGCCCCCTTGTGGGACTCACCGGTCACGGCCTTGTCGGTGGGGCCGGAACGCTGCTCCGCTGGCCTGGCATCATCGCGCTCATCGACCTGTAGATCGGGATTGTAGAGCAACACTACGTCGCCCTCGTCTAACCCATCCTTGATTTCGACGTAGGTCTCGTTGCTCAGGCCGACGTTCACGGGCCGTTTCTTGGTTGCCCCATCGCGCGCACGGACATAGAGAAGGCTCTTGCCGTCTTCGGTAAAGACACACTGCAACGGAACGAACAGGGCCCCCTCTAGCCTGTCGATATGA
Source organism: uncultured Phycisphaerales bacterium (assembly GCA_964434515.1). GTDB lineage: Bacteria > Planctomycetota > UBA1135 > UBA1135 > CAYSWE01. The sequence goes on from CAYSWE010000018.1 coordinate 4,586, forward strand.
ATCTCAGCCTTGGCGCTAATACCTGGCCGGAGCGCCACGCCAACTTTGCCCGTCAGCGTGATCTCGACGGCAAACTTCTTGACCGTTCCGGCGCCGGCGCCGCCGCGAGAAGAGCCTGTTGCAATGGCGGCAATGCGCGTGACCTTTCCATCCAGAGCGAGCCCGGCGTAGGTGTCCATCGTGACGCGTGCGGTCTGCCCAAGCTTGACCTTGTCGATGTCCGCTTCGTGCACTTGAATGCGGACCAGCATCACGCGAAGGTCTGGAATTGTAAATATGACGTTGCCTCCCCAAATCTGCTGCCCGACCTTAATTTGCGAACGCATCCACGGATTGCGGGGATCGCCATAAAGAAGGATCCCCGGACATGGCGCCTTTAGGACCATGCCGGCAAGCTGCTTGCGATAGTCCTTGAGCTGCTTACGGATCCGCGCCAGACGCTTCTCGGCGCCCTGGACGGCAACGTCCTTCTGGCGCTTCTCCGACGTGTTCCGCTTGGCAACCGTCGCGATCTTCCGTTTGGCGTTGCGTACTGCGGTCTCGAGTTCCCGCAGCTTCATCGGGTGCGTGTATTTCTTCCACAACCGAAGCTTCAACTCGGCCCCTTCCTTGCGGACGGTGTCCCGCTCGAACTGAATGCGGTCCTCCTCGACCTTGGCCTTCTTGATGAACTTCTGCGTAAAGAGCATCTGGGAATCTTGGTAGCGCTTCTTTGAGCGTCGGTACTCGGTGTCAGCGTCCTTGATATCGATCTCGAGGACACGCCCGTCCTGTGGTGCGTCCCCGTCGCGATAGCGCTCGAACTCCATCTTCGCTTTGCGCAGGGCGTCCTGCGCAGTGTCGGCCTTTCCCTTCGCTTCCAGGGCTTGGATCTCGACGTTGGCCTGCGCGGTCTTGAGATTGGCCTCGTATTGCACGAGTTCCTTCTCGAGGGACTGTACGCGAGTTTCCATCTGCGATGTGTCGAGCTTACAAAGCAGTTCGCCCTGTTTGATCTTCTTGCCTTCCTCAACAACCCAGACGATCTTGGCACCACTCCGAAACTGCGGAATCACCTTCTTGGAGTCTTTCGCGGCAAGAGTTCCGTTCTCTGTCAAAGTGATCGGCAAATCCGCGCGACGCACGACGAAGATCTGTTTGTCGCTCGCGTCGTTCCGACTCTCCGCAGCCGCAGCGAACGACCCGGTGAAGAACATCGTAGCAGCGGCGGCTCCGCCAAGAACGAACAGCCCAAGTAGAATCTTCTTCATCGCGACTCGTCTCCGTCCGACAGCTTCCCCGTCCACATTCCATTGTCATCCACAGACAATGTCCCGAGCGCACGCATCAAGTTTAGCCGTCCAATGAAGTGGGATACTTCGAGACGAATCAAGGAGTTCTCGACGTCGATCAGCCCCTGACGGGCCTCCAAGAGGTCACGGTTATCGAGATCACCTGCCTCATAGCGAATCTGCGTGACCGTGACTGCTCGCTTCTCCTGCTCACTCTGCGCGCGCTGGAGTTCGATTTGCTTCTCGAGGCTCTGGAGGGTGCGCAGCTGATCACGGATGGACAGCTCGAGATTGTCGAGCGTGAGCGTGTAGGCACGCCGCGCCTGTTGCAACGAAATCAGCGCGGACCGATAGGCATTGCGCTCCGGCTTCTGTTGAATCGGCAGCTGCATCGACAAGCCGGCGGAGGTAGCCCAGTTGTCTGGAAGTGCGCCGCGGAGCGCGTCGTTCTGCTCACTCAGCCGATAACTTGCGGTCAGACGGAGATCGGGAAGCAATCCGTTCCTCGCGATGCGCAAGGCACGCTCGGCATCTTCGACCTGGTCGCGCTGCGTCCGAATATCCAGTCGGTTGTTTTTCGCAGCCGTGACTGCCGACTCCAGGTTGATCGAAACAGGTACGACTTCCGGCTCCGGCGGTACGATCTCGATCGGATCTGCCGTCGGTAGCCCGAGCCGGATCTTGAAGTTGTCGAGTTGGGTCTCGTAGGCCGCGCGCTGCGCAATCAGCGCGTTCTCGGTCTCGATCTCGCGGCGACGCGCCCGGAAGACCTCGGTCTCGGTGTTGCGATCGACCTGGTACATCGCCTCGGCCTTCTTTCGGTCGAAGACCGCCTGGTCGTAGCTACGTTCGCCGATGGCCAGGCTCCGTTTCTGGCTGATCAGCCCGAAGAACGCCTGGGCCGTCTCGATCGAAAACGTCTCACGGAACAGGACGAAGCTGCGAATGCCATAGATCAACGATCGCTCCGCCGAAGTCAAGCCCTCGTGAGAGGCCTCGTAGCCGGCCCCGCGCAAGAGCGGTTGCGAGAGTGAGACACCTGCGTTCGAACTGTAGGAGCGCTGCGGGGCACCACCGGGCGCGCGGGTCGAAGTGAGACCCGTCGGCAGGATCTGCGAGACACTCCCATCGACGTTGCCCGTCAAGCTCTCCCGGCTGGCCTTCGCATCCCCCCAGACGAGCCCGACCGTCGCCGCCAACTGCGGACCAAAGCGGAACCTCGCCATCGAGTAACTCAGCCCCTGCAGGTAGAGTTGCTCCCGCCGGGTGTGAAACCCGCGGTTCTTCTCGACGGCGATCTTCAGGGCCCTGGCCAAGTCGAGCTTCTTCGCCTCGCCCTCGCGTCCTGGCTGCAGGCCACGCTGCGCCGAGCCGCGACTCTCTGCCCTGGAGCGGTGCTCGTCCTTGGCGGCAGGCTCGGCCTTGGGATATACGAGCGTAGTCGCGCGCGCACCGATCACGCGGGCCATACGCTGATCGAGGATCTCCGCGACCTCGCTGTCGGCGCTGACCACATAGGACTCGGCAGCGCAGGACTGCGCTGCAGCCGCCACGACGATCCACAGCAGAGATACAACTACGCGGGGCCACGCTGCCCACGCCTTCGGTTCCATCATCAAACGCCCTCAGGCCCGCACGGTGCAAGGTAGCCCGCTCCGACGCACGACCGCCGCGGACCTTGCGGGCAATCATCGTCAACGTTCGAAACCGGCTTGCGAGTGTTGGGGGCTTGGGGATCTTACCAGCGCCGTTGAAAAAGTGCTCGGACCAGAGCCAAGAGCTCCTCGTTCTGGTCTGATACGGAATATGCCTAGCTATCTCCGGAACAGACTCACGGCCATGATGCTCGCCGGCAGCGCCTTGCTTGCCGCGTTCTGGCCTTCCCAAGGCCCGTCCAGAGCGGCGAACCCGCAAGCGAAGCGTCCGCACGCGTGCATCGACGGGCACGGCCCCGGATGGCGCCCGCTGACGAACGCGGACTTCGTCCACGTCAACTGCCAGCCAGAGACCTTCACGTGGCAGCAGGATCGCGCAGCGAACCGCCCGATAACGGGCGGATCCGTGCACTGCACCGGCAAGCCTATCGGGGTGATCCGCTCCAAGGAGGCATGGACCAACTTCGAACTCGTTTGCGAATGGCGCCACCTCAAGGAGGCCGGCAACTCCGGCATCTTCATCTGGGCGAGCCCCGACTCGATCGCGAGACTCGAGAAAGGCAAGGGACGCCTACCCGACGGGATCGAAGCGCAAGTGCTCGATCACGGGTACGCGACGCGCTACGAAAAGCGCCAAGGCAAAAAACCTGACTGGTTCACCACCAACGGCGATGTGTTCCCGACCGGCCCAGCGAAAATGAAACCCTTCCCGCCAATCGCCCCCAATGGCAGGCGAAGTTTCCCGTCGAAGAATCTCTCGCGCGGTGTCGGCGAGTGGAATCACTACTACCTTCGTTGCATCAACGGCGAGGTACGCCTGTGGGTCAACGGCGAGGAAGTCTCCGGCGGCACGGATTGCCAGCCGGCGACGGGCTATCTCTGCCTTGAGTCCGAGGGCAGCCCAATCGACTTCCGCGGACTGCGCATCCGCCTTTTGCCATAGCTCTCAAACGGCCAGAGCACTCAAACAGTCATGGCTCTCAGACAGACTGCGTGCCGCCGGATCGCTTCAGCTCCATGGTCAACTCACCGATGACCTGATCGCGGCGCACAAGCTCTTGCTCGAGCTCTCGAATCCGGCGGCGGTCGGCGAGTTCGCCGCCGCGCGCTCCAGCGAGAGCGGCCTCGCCGGCGGCGAGGAATCGCTCCCGCCACCGGTGGAGGGTCGCCTCCGACACTTCGAAGCGTCCGGCGAGTTCCTGCATGGACGCCTCGCGGCGCAGAATGCTCAGGACGATGTCACGACGTTGCGCAGGGGTCAGTGGGTTTCTCGCCGCCATGGGTTCGTGTCGTAGCAACCGTCCTGAGTTCGTGTTCCGCTGCCGCCGATTCCCGACCGGTCAGTTGACCGTGTCAAACTTCATCAAGAGGCCCGACTTGCCGTTGTTGGCCCAGCCCTCGAAGCGCATCGACGACGTAAAGACCGCTGCGTGAACGTAGAGCCGCAACGTACGAACGACTGGCCCAGTAAGGCCGGCGCCAACCATATTGAAGTCGAACTCTGGCATTGCTTGGCGATTGCCATCGACGAAGCCCAGCCAGTTGATGAAGAACGGAGCCTGCAGGGCTCCGAGCGAGAAGCCTGAGAACGCGTCGAAAGTGAACGGCGTAGCGGTGCGACTCCATAGCATCAAGTAGAAGCGCCGGGAGTTGCGCGAGGTCAGGCACATCCGAACCTTGGCAGGCGTCGCTCGCCCGGCACTGAGGTCGTACTCAAGGCAGGCGCGGTCACGACTGACCTTGAGGAAGGGGTCCGACTTGGTGACCTTGTACTCGAGCACCGCAGCCTGCCTGCGCGGGAGCAGCACGTTCCGGCACGGCGAACTCACGGGCGGAGCCCAAACGTTGTTAGTCTCGTCCAGCTCAGGCTCCTCGAGGCCGGCGTCGGCAACCGCGAAGAAATAGCACGCTCCGGAGGATCGGAAACACGCAGGAAGCGCAAACGAGAAGTTCCGCGTCCGTTGGCCAACTGGGCCAAGCACGGGAATGTCGAGCTTCTGGAGCACCGTGTCGTCGTTGGACAACGTCGCGTCGTTTGAGACCAAGATCAAAGTGAAGGTCGTTCCGCCGGTGCCGCGACCGAGATTCTTCGTCGTCACGGTGGCGTCGAACAGCTGGCGCCCGCAGGTATCCCGCACGATCTGGTTGCCAAATCCGCGCGGGTTGACCTGGAAGGCAGAGATGATGTAGTCCACCTCGCGGAAACACGTGCCGCGCATGGCGAGCGTGTTGTTGGATTCGCTGAGTTCCCGCTGCCGTCTTCGAGAATCGGCGATGCACCCAATGTAGCAGGTCACGTTGTCGGGAACGGTACGCGGTATGGTCACACTGATCGTCCGCGTGTGTGTAGCGCCGCCGCGAAGGCCCGCGGGCACGACTACACTGCCAAGTGGCGTGTCACTCGTTGTTATGTTCGAGTCCGAGGAAAGCACGACAAGGGTCGTGGTGGCGACCGCCGTTGGATCGCCTCCGAGATTCCGCGTGCGGACGGTCACTCGCAACGCCCCGCCTGCACTGAAGCGTCGAGACGATATCCTGGACGAACTGCAGACCAGGTCGACGACACCAGGACACCGGACCGTCCGACCGAAGGTATTGTTGCTCTCGTCGACTTCGTTGACAGTATTGAGCGTATCAACGAGCAAGACAACGAAGCACCGAGCCTCGCTGGGATCGCGTGTCGACCGCCGGAATGCAAACCCCGGCGTCGTAATCACGCCGCCGCTCGCCGGTATATCGCTCACGATCGCAAACCGCAACAGCGTGCGAATCACGCTGGTGCCGTCGGCGTTGCGGGCGAGCACCCAGCGGCACTGCGCACCACGACCACCGGCTGCTAGCCCATTATTGCGAATCTCGCCGCTGAGGAAATAGGTTCGATTGACCGTGATCGTCGTCGTGTCGGTACGCGACACATTCGACAAAGATAAGTAGCGCTGCTTCGCCGGGCCAGTCCGCGCGTCAACGCTGAAATCCGCAATGAGATCGGGCTTGACCTGCGCCGACAATGTGTCGGCTCCGACAACGGTGAGTGCACATCCACCCACCACGATAGTCCTGAGTAGTTCTCTCAACATGATTCGTGTCCTTGTTTCTTGTGGGTTTGGGTGCACTAGCGCTGATCACGGGACGCGGACTTCTTGGCCGTGTTGCCGACCTGGTCGAACGCCTTCGGATCCCACCAACGTTCGTTGGCCGGGACGTCGGCCGGATTGATGAGCTTCCAGCCCATCTTCTGCGCCGTCGCCTCATTGGGCGTGAAGTCGGCGTTCAACGTGCCGTTCTGGACGAGCAGATTACGCGCATCGACCGGCAGCTGCATGGCGTAAGGAATGCCACGGATCGTCGGCACGAACGCCGTGTTCTTGGCAATAGGGATGTGCTTCGTGAAACCGCGCCGCACGCCGTTGACGAAGTAGTCGAACTCGCAGTCACGATCGGACCGGATGACGATCCGCTCACGCGAGCGCTCGGCGACCATCACACGCGCGAAACTGTTGATCGGCGTGATCTGGACTGTAATCCCATTCTTTGCAGTGGCGAGTTTCCAAGCCTCAGGAATGCGGATGACCGCAGTCTTGCCACTCGTATGCATGGTGCCACGGAAGTAGGTTCCGCTCTCATTGCCTTCGAGGCAAACAAAGTGAACTTCTTTCGAAGAATCGGTCGGGTGCGGCTGGATGAACATCTTCTCGTTCGTGGATCCAAGGATGCCGCGGGCAAAGTGGGCATACGTATTCTGGATTGTCGTTTCGGACAGCAGTGCGGCGTGCGTCGCCGTTACGGTCGGCGGCGTGGTCAGCGGCGCGACCATGTTGAGGAAGCGACCAGCGGTCGCATGTGTCGTCTTGCCGTTACGCGACATAACCGACGCCTGGATCCCTCGTACCGGGAACGGTGACGAGAGGCTGCCGCCTGGATGGATCGACGTCGCGGAAATCGCGTCGCCGCCAAAACCGCCCTTGCGCACGGCCATAATCGCGTTGAAGCCATTCGAGCACGCATAGATAGCCTTGAGGAAGCCGTTCTGGATCACGGTGAGCGTGTCCTTGTTGGCTTCGCCGGGCAGCGAAAGCGAGTCCTTGACGGGTCCGGGGATACCACGATCACCCTTGTCGCCCTTGTCGCCCTTGTCGCCCTTCATGCCTTGCGGGCCGACGAGACCACGATCGCCCTTGTCGCCCTTGATACCTTGGTCTCCCTTCATGCCTTGCGGACCGACGAGACCGCGGTCGCCCTTAGCGCCCTTGGCACCAGTAGCGCCCTTGGGCCCTGTCGCACCACGCGGACCGGTCGCACCAGCGGGGCCCGCGTCCCCCTTCATGCCCTTCGCACCGGCCGCGCCAGTATCACCCTTGAGACCACGCAGACCGGTCGGACCTCTCGGCCCCATCAAGCCGATCGGCCCCTTGTCTCCCTTCGGGCCGGCAGGACCGATGTCGCCTTTGCTGCCCTTGTCACCCTTGGCGCCAGCATCTCCCTTGGGGCCCTTGTCGCCCTTGGCGCCCTTGTCGCCCTTGTCGCCCTTGGGCCCGATACCGGCAAACGCGCCGGGCCCCATACGGAAGCGCGGTTTCATTTCCGCATCAGCACCGATCTTAAGGCCCAGGTAGAGCACACGGTTGTTCAGAAACAGGGCGCGCTTGAGCGCGACAATCTTTCCGAGGTCAACCTTGAGGATGCCGTTCGTAACACTAACAGACTGGATCTCCTGCCACAGCGGTATGCCATTGGTCGAAGCGGTGTAGATCGCGAATCGCACAGGGGCAATCCCCGTGAAATCCCCGCCGCCTGTCCGGGTCAGGCGAGCTTGAAACGGAACGAGAACGGAATTGCCCTGCGCGGGCAATGCAGAGGTCAGTGATGTCGCTGCAATCGACAACGCACTGAGGACACAAAGGTAGCGTAGAGTGGGTCTGAGCATTTCACCCTCTCCTGAACTTGGGTATGAAGAAAGCTGGGTAAGTAGAAGCTAGAAGATTGAGATCGCGTTCGTGAACGAACCCGGCCGGTAGCCGACGTTCGTCGAGATCGCGAGACTCTGGAGCCAGATGCGTGGAACAAGCCCCAGCGCCGGGATCGGTAGTCGTTGCACGCCATCGGCGCTCGGGACGACTGTCGCGACCAGAATGCCGAACGTGCCAGGATCAAGCAGTGCGCCGTAGAGGAACGGCGCGGCCGCCACGGGGCGGTTCAAGCGCCCCAACGCGAACGTCCAAATCACCAGATCGCCGCGCGTGCCACGATAGATCAGGTCGAACGGAGCTGTTCGGCACGGCGCCTTGTTGAGGTCGAGCATTGGCAAGACCCCAAAAGCACGGGTGAGGCTTGCGGCCCCGCCACCGTTGCGAACCGCGGCTCGCTGCCAGCCAGGAGCATCCTGTGTCGGCGCACGGACACGCACCTTGACGCGCGTCCGTCCAAGGACTCGGGCGGTCTTACCGCCAACCGTGGCCACGGCACTCGAGCCGAGATGAAACTCATCACCCCGGAACTCGATGGGCACTCCACCAAGCAGGGGGAAATACGTCGGACAGCCGGCTATGAGCCACGGACTTCCGCCCAAGCGCGACTGGAAGTGCGACGGGAATCCGCCCACGATGCGCCAACGGGGGGAAGAAGCGGGACACGGAGTCACGTCGATGCCGAAGCTCGCAACCGCATTGAGCGTAGTCCCGGCGGCCGGTCCGCCACTCGCGATCTCTGGGCTCGAAACGACGAAGCTCTCACTGCTGGAAGCCTGCGCCGACACCGGCACGGCAAGGAAAAACGCTGCAACAACCGCAGAAAGCGTACGCAGACGTCTCGCTGTAGGCATAAGGCCCCCCTTACGGGTCTTGGGGTCTGGTCGAAGGAATGGGTGCCGCGACGGGGTGCAGTCGCGGAGACACCGTTTAAGAGTCTTGGCCTACAAGAACCGGTTCAGAAAGTGCGCCGCTTTGTGAGTGAGATTCGCAGCGCGAGTGCGTGAAAATATGCGGCCGAATTTTTGACGTTGCCGCAGTAGGAGCAACGTTCTACAATAATGGAGCGGACTCGGGTCGCACACCACGCCACCCATAGCGTGCAAGTCGAGCCTCGCACAACTCGAGACGACCCAACCACGGAACTGCAGCGCGTTGCCCGGCGTGCTCCAGCCGAACCCATGTCCCAACTACCACGCAGCATTGCTGCAGATTTGCTCTGGCTCCAACGCCTTGCGACTCGCCTCGTAGCCGACGAGGCCGAAGCCGAGGACGCGATGCAAGAGGTCATCCTTCTGGCCATCACCAAGGGAGGAATGCAAGCCAGCAATCGACGCGCCTGGCTAGCGCGCGTGCTCAGGAACCTACTGGCACGCCGGCGTAAGCGACGCATGCAACGGTACCACGTCGAGCGGCGTGCGGCCCGCCATGAGCGTGTGCCGTCTTCCGCCGACATGGCCGAGGCCCTCGAGCGCCAGAACCAAACAACCAGCTTGATCGAACGCCTGGACGATCACTACGCGATCGTGATCCGGATGCGCTACCTCGAAGGAAAATCTCCTCGTGAGATCGCCAGGGAGCTGAGCCTACCGGTCGAAACCGTCCGAACGCGTACGCGGCGCGGCCTGACCAAACTCCGCTCGTTGATCATGCTGTAATAGAAAAAACGTGTCGGAGTCATTTCTTCGGGGCACGCTTCACTTGGCGGGCTCATGATAGTTGGGGAGCAGACGGCTCGTGCTGTGGCCGAAGACTAGCGCCGTCTCCATGTGCTCGACTTCTGGCCTCGCAGTAAAGGCGTCCAACGCAAGATCGCGGAGATGCGCAGCGTCGCGCACGGCGACATGAACCAAGAAATCGTTGGCTCCGGCCAAATGATACAGATTGGTCGTCTCGGGCAGCGCGAGTGCGTGCTTCTCGAACTTCTCGATGAGCGTGCGTGAGTGGCGCCGGATGCGCACGGCGATTAGAGCCTCGAGGCCAATGCCAAGCGATCCCGGGTCGACGGCCGCGTGGTAGCCAAGCAAGACACCGCTGGCATGCAAACGTCGCACGCGCTCGAGGCAGGTCGAAGGCGCGAGTTGCACGCGCGTGGCCAGCTCCTTGTTCGAGAGCCGCCCATCGTTCTGCAAGGCAGCCAGAATCTCGCAGTCAATTCGGTCTAATCCCGATATTCCTTCCATAATCCGAACTATATTCGGATTCCAACACGTTCTCAACCCATGTATCCTTGATTCATCGACGATATCCGAATCACGAGCGAGGTCAGGATGAAGAAATTCGACCCAACGGAATCACTTGCCAGCATGCGGCACGAGTTCGGCGAGCATGGTGGCGTCAACATGTCCATCGAAACGAGCACGACGTTCACCGTCATGGACCCAGAGACGATGCCCGAGGTGTTCCACGGTGGCGTCGGTCCAGAAAAAGGGGGTTGCTACCTCTACGGGCGTCACTTCAACCCGACCGTGTACGTGCTGGGCAAGCAGATCGCCGCGCTCGAAGGCGCCGAAGCGGGCTACTGCACGGCGAGCGGACTGAGCGCAATCGCGGCGACTGTGATGCAGTTGTGCACGGCGGGCGATCACATTGTCTCCAGCAACACGATCTACGGCGGAACGTTCGCGCTCTTCCAAGAGTTCCTTTCGGCCAAGACAGGGCTCGAGACCACCTTCGTGGACATCACAGACCTCGACCAAGTGGAGCGAGCGATCGCCGACGGGACGCGCCTCCTGTTCGTTGAGACCATGTCCAACCCGACACTGCGCGTCGCCGACATCCCGGCCCTGGCCAAACTCGCGCACGCGCACGACGCACGACTCGTCGTCGACAACACGTTCTGCCCGCTGATCGTAGCACCTCTCAAACTCGGCGCAGACATCGTCGTGCACAGCCTGACGAAGTTCGTCAACGGCGCATCGGATGTGATCGGCGGCGCCGTCTGCGGCAGCCGCGAGTTTGTCATGAGCCTTATGGATCTCCACACTGGCTCCCTCATGCTGCTGGGGCCGACCATGGATCCACGCGTCGCCTACAACGTCAGCATGCGACTGCCGCACCTCGGCCTGCGCATGGCCGAACACAGTCGTCGCGCGAGCGTGTTCGCGTCGCGGATCGCGGCGCTCGGGACTCCTGTCCTCTACCCCGGCCTGGACGCGCACCCCGACCATGCCCTACTCGGACGCCTCAAGCATCCCGACTTCGGCTATGGCGGGATCCTTTGTGTGGACATGGACACGGCCGAGCGCGCCAACGAGTTCATGGACTTGCTCCAGAATACCGACCGCTTCGGACTCATGGCCGTGAGTCTCGGGTACTTCGAAACACTGATGTCGTGCTCGGCGAGTTCGACGTCGAGTGAGCTGACCGAAGCGGAGCAACGAGCGGCGGGTATTCGCCCGGGACTCGTGCGCCTCTCGATCGGGTATACAGGCAGCATCGAGCAGCGATGGACCCAGCTCGAGGACGCCCTCCGCGCTATGGCGGCCATCGCATGAGCGCCCCTCCGCGTGACGCTCGGCGATTCTTGGGATAGGAAGGAGCGCCCCCATCCCACCTTACAAGGCCAAGGACAACAACATGCGAACCTATCTCGCCGCACTACCGTGCATTGCGTGCGCCCTCGCCCTCGGGCCGAGCCTTTCCGCACAGATCCTCGATGACTACGAACCGCAGGCCAGCGCTGTGCTGAGCACCGACTTCCAGCAGGTCCGCTCGAAGAAGGGACGACTGGTCACGATCGTCAATGGGATCTATGTGTTTCGCAACGTGCGGATCCCTCGCGGCGTTACCATTCGTGGGACCGGCGCTCATCCGATGATCTGGGTCGTCACCGGGGACTTCCGCGTCGACGGCAGACTGAGCGTCGACGGCCGCGACGGCGCCCACGTCAACACGCTCAACGCCGCCAACTTCCCGACGCCTGGCGGGGCGGCTGGCCCCGCCGGCGGCGACGGCGGACGCGGCTCGCCCAGCTCGACAAGGCGCAGCTTCGCCGGCGAAGCAGGCAACGGGCCCTACCAGTTCCCCCGCATCGGCGGCGTCGGCGCACCAGCGCTCCTCGGCATAGGACTGTCCCTCCAGGCGCCCGGCGGCGGTGGCGGCTCCTTCGCCCTGGTCGGCGACCCGCACTACCGCCGGCCGGGCCAGGTCGTCACCGGGCGCGGTGGTTCCGGGCGGAACCGCAGCGGCCTCGTCGCGGGAGGTCGCCCGGGAACGGCGTTGTTTGCCTCGTCATTCCAGGCACACACATTCTTCGGCATCGGCTACGACTACAACCTCAAGCGCCCGATCCTTGGTAGCGTCCCGTTCCTCATGGGCGGCGAAGGCGGCGGTGGCGGCGGCGACCGCTACCCGCGCCTGATCGCAAGCTTTGTGAACGACGAGAAGGGTGGCGGGGGCGGCGGTGGCGGCGGGGCCCTGATGATCTATGCGTTCGGCACGATCTCCGTCACGCCCAGCGGCACAATCACTGCGAACGGTGGCGCTGGTGGTGGCGGCGAAGTCGCGGGTAGCTGTAGGGAGGGTGGCGGTGGCGGCGGCGGATCCGGCGGTATGCTGATCCTCGCAGCACAGAACAAAGTCTCGCTCGCGGTCAAAGGCGATACCTACGCGGCCACGGGTGACGCCAGCTTCGTGTTGAGCGCGGATGGCGGCATTGGCAGAAACACGTCGTTCGGCAATGGCGCCCCGCGCCTGCACAAGTATCCCGAGGGACCCGGCGCACCAAACGCCGGCGGCTTCGGCGGACTCGGCATTGTGCAGATCATCACACGGACAGGCAAGAACGCCGACGGAACCAACACCGTGCTCGACGACCACATCGAACTCCTCCAGAACGGTCGTCCACTCAAGGGCGCCGCCAAACAGCGCTTCCTCGCATGGCGCGGCCTCCCCAACGCGCAGGGCAAGCTGGTCGACGACTCCGGCAAGCCCGCGAACACCGGTGCGGGTGGCGACATTCGGCCGTCGCCGATCCTGCTTCCGCTGTTCTAATCAGGAGCGCCGGAAACCACTGCGAGCCTTATTTCTGCCCGGTGAACGTTTCCCTTGCGATGCCGAGCTGCCTCAAGATGCGCTGGAATGCAGCGCGAGTCAGTCCGCATGTCGATGCGGCCTGCGACACGTTGCCTCGAGACTGCTCGAGGGCGCGCGTGACAAACTCGCGCTGGAATCGCTCCACGGTCTGACGCTTCGCGTCCTCATAGCGCGTGGCCTCATCCTCGGAGCCGTCGCCCTCGGCCCATGCCTCTGGCTCCAGCCCGAGATGCCACGGCAAGATGCGCTCACCGGCACAGACGATCACGGCGCGCTGCATCGCGTTCTCGAGTTCCCGGACGTTGCCAGGCCAACGATGCTTCTCGAGCAGCCGCAGCGCGTCATCACCGATTTCGGGAACACCATCGTCGGGACCGAGACAAGCCTGCGCGGCCTTGGCCAAAAAGTGCGTCGCGAGCGGCAGAATGTCGCCCGGCCGCTGGCGCAATGGCGGCACGCGAATGCTGACGACCTTCAACCGGTAGAACAGGTCGTCGCGAAACTTGCTCTGCCTGACAAGCTCCGCGAGATCCTTGTTGCTCGCCGAAACCAATCGAAAATCGACGTGACGGTCCTTCGACCCTCCGACCGGTCGCACGACTCTCTCCTGAAGAACACGAAGCAGCTTGCCCTGAAACACGGAGGACATAGAGGCGATCTCGTCCAGGAAGACCGTGCCACCCTCGGCAGCGGCGAAGAGCCCCACGTGGGCCCGATCTGCGCCGGTAAACGCGCCACGCTCGTGACCGAACAACTCCGACTCCAGCAACGTGTCCGTCAGCGCGGCAGCATTGACCGCAAGGAACGGGCGGTCGCAGACTGCACTGAGATCATGCAGTCGGCGGGCGATCACCTCTTTGCCGGTGCCGCTCTCGCCTTCGATCAGCACCGAAACCGGCGTCGGAGCCACACGCCGGACCAGCGCGAGCACACGCTGCATGCGTGGATCCTCGCAGATGACATCGCGGTCGTCGCCGTCCTTGGCATGCCGTAGCGCGAGGATTCCGCTACCGAGACGCCGCACGAGGCGCCGGATCTCGTGGTTGTCGAACGGCTTGGTGAGGAAGTGAGCCGCCCCTCCCTGCAAACACGCCACCGCCGCCTGTACCGTGCCAAACCCCGTAAGAATCACGACTGCCGTCTCCGCGTGCCGCGACCGAATCTCCGCGAGCAGCTCGGCACCACCCATCTCCGGCATCATCAAGTCTGCAAGAACGACATCGAACGAGCACTGCTCGAAGGCCGCGAGCGCCTCGACTCCATTGCTCGCCTCAGCAACGTCGGCTCCCAGGGACGAGACGATCCGACGTAGGCCAAGCCGGATGTCCTGTTCGTCGTCCACCACCAGCACGCGGAGACCGTTCAATCTTGGCGCTGCAACTCCCGGACTCATTCTGCCTCCAATGGGACAGGTTCTACCACGGGAAGGCGCACACGGAAGACCGTGCGTCCTGGCCCGGTCTCCAAGAGCTCGAGCCCACCGCCATGGAGTTCCGCAATTCGCCGCGCTGTCGAGAGTCCGAGGCCAGTCCCGACGCCCCGCGGCTTGCTGGTAAAAAACGGCCGGAACACGACGTCCCTGTTGGCCTCGTCGATGCCCGGGCCGCTGTCGATGACGTCGATGCAGAGCGCGCCATCCGTGACCTGACTCGTCAGCGAGATGAGGCCACCGCCATCCCCAATCGCCTGCAACGCGTTCATCACCAGGTTGACGAACACCTGCCGTAGCTGGACCTCGTCTCCGACGATCGTCGAATCCGAGGCTTCAAACGTCCGATGGATCGCGATCTTTGAGCGAACGCACATGGGCTCGAGGAACCGCGTCACGTCCTCGAGTATGTCGTGCAGGTCGATGGGCGCCAGTTCCGGAGTCGCCCCCGTCGCGTAGTCGAGTAGCTCACGGAGCGCACGCTTGCATGCCTCGGCATTGCGCGCAATGACCTCGACATTCTCCTGCAAGGGAGAATCCGCGGGCAGTTCGGACTCGAGCATCTGATTGAACATCGTGATGGACGTCAACGGGTTGTTCAACTCGTGCGCCATGACCGCCGCCACCTCGCCCAAGACGGAGAGCCGCTCCTGGTGAATCGATGCCTCGTCCTGCTGCACGCGATCGGTGATGTCGCGGATCAGAAGGACGCCACCCGAACGCCCGTTCGTCCGCCGACGCAGCGGTGTGCCATGCACCTCGTACACATGCTCGGCAAGATCGACCATGCACGACCGTGGCGCCGAGAGGGCGTCCACCAAACAGCTAGCGCAGTCCGTGTTGCCCGCGATCGAGCGGACCAGACAGTTGTTGTGGGGCGAGGCCTGCGCGCCCTTCAGCCGTTCGAGAAACGGGCGGGCAGCGACATTGGACAGCGCAACCGCACCGTCCTCGTCGAGCACGACGAGCCCATCGCGCATCGACGCGATCACGGTCTCAAGCCGTGCGTGCTCGTCCCGAAGATCCTCCTGGTTCTCGCGCAGCTCCTTGGCGCGCTGCTCAAGAGATGCGGCCATCGAGTTGAACGTGTGCGCGAGCTTGCCAATTTCGTCGCTCGACTGCACCGGGACTCGCGTCTGCAGGTCCCCCTCCTCGATGCGGCGCGCGGCACCCTCGAGCACAACGAGCGGACGCACGAAGTAGCGCAATGGG
>CAYSWE010000019.1:0-8009 GCA_964434515.1 uncultured Phycisphaerales bacterium
GGTCGAGCTCTGGAAGAGGACGGACAAGACCGTCGAGATGGTCAAGGACATCGCGACGGGCGGGCCGCACTCATCGCCACACGGCTTTGCGACGCTCGGCACGACTGGTAGCGCCGCCCTGTTCGTCGCGCGCACCAACGCCAACGGCGCGGAGCTTTGGCGCACCGACGCGACCGAGTTCGGAACGACGCTGGTCAAGGATCTACGCGCGGGCAAGACGGGCTCCAAGCTGCACGACCTAACGGCCTTTCTGGGCGTGGTCTTTTTTGCGGCGAATGACGGCGTGCACGGCTCCGAGTTGTGGATGAGTGACGGGACGCCGAGAGGAACTAGGCTCGTCAAGGACATCGCCGCCGGCACAACCGACTCGGATCCGAGGCACTTGTTCGTGTTCAAAGGCAGCCTTTATTTCAGCGCCTCCACAAGCGCCAATGGGCGAGAGCTCTGGATCAGCGACGGAACGACGCAAGGCACGCGCTTGCTCAGGGACATCGAGCCCGGCGCGACGAGCTCCAATCCGGAGGGGTTCATTGGCTCGCGGATTCTATTCTTTGCGGCCACGACCAAAGCCATCGGCGCCGAGCCTTGGACATCCGACGGGACACCAAAAGGAACCTCGCTACTCAAGGACATCAAGCTGGGCCAGGGCTCCAGTAGCCCGGTAGAGTTCACGGCGGCCGGCGATTTAGGACACGTCTTCTTTGCCGCCGACGACGGGAAGACTGGAAGCGAGTTGTGGGTTTCGGATGGCACACTCGCTGGGACGACCCTGGTCCGGGACATCCAGACCGGGGCGAACGGCGCCACACCGAGCAGCCTGACCGAGTTCCGTGGCAACCTCTACTTTGCTGCGGATGACGGAAAAATCGGTGCCGAACTGTGGCGCAGTGACGGCACGAGTGGTGGCACCTGGCTGGTAGCCGATGCCAATCCAGGAGTTTCCGGCTCGCAACCAGCCAACTTAGTCGTCCGCAAAGACGAACTCCTGTTCGTTGCCAACGACCGGACGAGCGGCCGTGAAGTCTGGCGATCAAGAGGTAGCGCCACAACAACAGTGCTGCTTGGCGACATTTTCGCCGGCCGCGGAAGTTCGTTGCCGACGCTCGGCCCGGGAGGCGATGGCCCGGTCCTGCTGGCAGCCACCAGCCAACGCCTCGGCCGCGAACTCTGGCAGGTGACGGACGCGGGCATGACGCTCGCTAGGGACATCCGCAAGTCGACGCTTGGCTCCGAGCCAAGCGACCTGGTCGCAGCGGGAGGAAAAGTCTATTTTTCGGCGATCGAGGGCTCCTTCCGAGGACGCGAGCTATTCCGCACGGACGGAACCACTGCTGGAACCAGGCTCGTCGCGGACATCAACCCCGGGGCGCGTAGCTCGGAGCCTCGAGACTTTACGGTCGTTGACGGCGATGCGCTGTACTTCACCGCGGACGATGTCCGTGTTGGTCGCGAACTCTACAAGACCAACACAGTGACGGACGTAACCACGAGGGTGCGCGACATCCTTGCCGGCCCCAGTGGCTCGAATCCGAGGGATCTCGTCGCCTGGCGAGGCGCCGCGTTCTTCACAGCCGACGACAGCATCCACGGGCGAGAACTCTGGCGCACAACCAAGACGTTGCCCGGTGCGCAACTGTTCGACGATATCGTCCCCGGGAAGGTCAGCAGCAAGCCGAAACACCTGACTGTCGTCGCCGACACATTGTTCTTTGTGGCCGACGACGGCAAACACGGCGAGGAGTTGTGGAAAAGCGACGGCACGGTGGCAGGCACCGTCATGGTCAAGGACATCTGGCCCGGTCCACGCCAGTCATTCCTGAAGTGCCTTACCGCATTCCACGGCGTGCTGCTGTTCGCCGCAGATGACGGTCAAACCGGCAACGAACTCTGGAAGAGCGACGGCACGGCCGCAGGCACCGTCCTCGTGACCGATGCCAACCCGGGGCCCGGTGGCTCGACTCCCCTGGAACTCGTCGTAGTCGGAGGTCTTGTGTTCTACCGCGGCTTCACGTCAGCGCACGGAACAGAACTGCACGTAACCGACGGGAGCCGCTCCGGTTCACGCCTCGTGAAGGACTTGACGCCCGGCCCAGCCGGCAGCGTGCTCGGCCATCTGACGGCGGCGTGGGACCGGTTGTTTTTTGCGGTCAACCAGCCAAAAACCGGCACCGAACTCTGGATGAGCGACGGCACGACCGCCGGCACGCGTCTCATCAAGGATATCTATCCAGGTAAGAACTCCGCGATCTCCTTCGTCAAGCCGGCGATTGCTCCGGCCGGCTCTGGCCGGCTCGTCGTGTTCGCCGCCACCGACGGAGTCCGCGGCTCCGAGCTCTGGGTGTCGCGCGGAACCGCCGCCAGCACGCAACGAGTAACAGCCATCGCGCCGCGACGGCAAAACGCGTCGCCCGGGTCACTCTTTAGCTGGAGAGACCAGATCCTGTTTGCCGCGGATGACGGTGACACAGGAGCCGAACTCTGGGCATTGCCGCTGACCAAGGTCGGCGGCACCTGGGCCGAGACCTATGGGCGCGGCTGCGCTGGGACCGGGGGCAAGGAGCCACAGATCGCGATCGACGGCCACGCTCTCATCGGCACTACATTCTCTGTCGATCTCCGGCAAGCGCGCCAACAGAGCCCGATCGTTCTGCTGCCAGCGACCCAGCCTGCCGCCCAACAAAACCTCCCTTGCCAAATCCTGGTCGCACTACAGACGACGATCCCATTCGTGACCGCGACCAACACTTCTGGCCGTGCCCGAGTCCAAGTCCCATTGCCAACGCTACGCGGATTGCTCGGCCTCAACCTTTACTTTCAATACGCTGTCGTCGACGCGAACGGTCGGTTCGCCGGCTTCTCTTTGAGCAACGGCTTACATGTGCTCGTCGGTCGGTGAATCGAAGACACACAACCATATCCCCATTCTCAGGACTGCGAGCCCCCCCCTGCGTCCTCAGTCAGACTCCGTAACCGGAAAGCCAGGACTTCCAACATGGCACAACAGACCCGAGCAGTAGCAACGCAAGCCTACGGCATCGCGCCGGACCCGTACAGCGACCTCGCCCCGTTCGTCGCCACCGCCAAGAATCCGTGGGACCCGGCCAAGGCCGCCCACTTGATGCGGCGCGCCGGCCTCGGAGCCTCGCCAGAGGAGATCCCGACGATCGTCCAGCAGGGGATGCACGCAAGCGTCGACAAGCTCCTAGCGGTCACGACGAGCGGGCTGCAGGAAACCGGCCAGATCAGGCTTCCCAATGGAGAGCTCTTGAGGCTATCCAGCCGCTCCTTTGGCGCGACGCACCAGTGGCTGCATGAGCTGGCAACAACCAAGCAGCCGCTGAAAGAAAAGATGGCGCTCTTCTGGAGCGACCATTTTTCGGTCGGCACCAAGGACCGGCGCCACGAGGCATTGCTGGTCCGCCACATCAATGTGTTCCGCAAACACGGCCTTGGAAGATTCCATGACCTATTGGTGGCCGTCACTCGTGATCCAGCAATGCTGTGGTGGCTGGACAACAACGTCAACGGCCAACCAGAGCATGGGCGCCCCAAGATCAACGAAAACTACGGTCGCGAGCTACTCGAACTCTACACACTGGGGGTCAACGCCGGCTACACTCAAAAGGACGTCCGCGAAGCGGCGAAGTGCCTCACCGGTTGGAGCACTGGTGCAATCGACCAGTTCGCCTACAAGCCGGCATGGCACGTCCCCGGCAGGAAGAGCTTCCTTGGCACGACAATCCTCAGCAATGGCCAACGAGAGGTGCACGACCTGCTGGATACGATTCTAGGCCATCCTGCCGCAGCGAGATTTCTCGTAACCAAGATCTGGAAATACTTCGTCTCCGAGACGCCGTACCCGCAACTCATCGAGGTACTGGCGGACAAATGGCGAAAGTCCGGCTACGACATCAAGTTCCTCATGAGCACGATCTTCCGATCGAACTATTTCTACAGTTCGAGATCGATCAAGACTCTCGTCAAGAATCCTGTCGAAGTCTATGCCCAAGCAACCCGTGCGCTCCACGTGAAGTGGAGGTTCTACCTTTACGCGGACCGTGGACTCGCGGCAATGGGCTATCGACTGATGGACTATAGCGACCCATCCGGTTACAGGGATGGCATTGCCTGGATCGACGAAATGGCAATCATCGCTCGAGCGAACTTCGCCAACGACGCCACGCAAATGGGTTTCAAGGCCACATTCGATCCCAACCGGGAGATCAGCCGCCTCAACCTGTCGACCGCCAAGGCAATCGTCGACCACTACCTCCGCGTCCTAGGAGTCGACAACGTTCCCGCAAACACGCGCAGCGTCCTCTACTTGTTTATGGACCTCGTGGATACTGGCCGGCAGAAGTTCACGCTTACACCTGCGAAGATCAACGAAAAGGTCCGAGGCCTCGTGCACCTGGCCCTGTCACTCCCAGAGTATTCGATCAATTAAGGAGAGGTTCCAATGACGCATTCAAGACGCGATTTCTTGCTCGGCGGCCTCTCGACCGGCGCCGCAATTCCCCTGCTCCAGGGGTCCCTCTGGGGGATGGCCGACAATATTGCCTCGAGCGGCAAGACCCTGGTCGTCATCCAGGTGGACGGAGGATGGGACTACTTCAATCAGATCGTCCCCGGCTATAGCCCTGAATACTACGCAGCTCGACCCGATATTGGCATTCCCGACAAGGTCGGATCGACACTTCCGATCGCCAAGAGCGTCGCCGAGAAGTGGCCTGTCTTCGCCAAACCATGGAAGGACCTGTACGACCGCGGCGATCTCGCTGTGCTCAACAACGTAGGCTATCCCAACCCGAACCTGTCACACTTTCAGTCTCAAGCCCGCTGGGGCAGTGCGAGCCCCGGCACAGATGGGTGGCTCGCGAACTATCTCCGTAAGGCCTACCGAGGTCCACAGACGATCCCGGCGTTGGAGGTCTCGATGGTCACGGCGGCCGCGTTCGAAGGAGCACGGGTCCCGCTGATCGGGTTGGGACCTTCGCTCCTGGGATTCCAAACAGATCCGCGAACGCCTGCCGACAACAAAGTCGAAGTGCTCGCCCTGGAAGCAGCCGCCTCAACACCAAGATCCGGCGCTGCCAACCTGCTCTACACGACCAATGTCATGAGGCACACCTTCGGTATCATCAGCCTGCTCCGCAACGCGGCCAGGTACCATCGTCCGCGGGTCCAGTATCCTTTCGATCGCATGATCACGCCGTTCGTCCTGAGGATCGCCGGGTTGATTGCGCAGGGATTCCCGTCGCATGTGATCTACCTGCGCCTCGGCTCATTCGACGACCACGCGAAATTGGCCGACAAGGGCGGCACCACGGGAAAGTTCGCGCACCGACTGGGCTCGCTCGCCGGCAACATCAAAGCGTTCCTCGACGACATGAAGGCCTACGGCAAGTCCAACGAGGTCGTCGTCCTGGTCCACTCAGAGTTCTCTCGTCGCTTCGGCCAGAACGGCTCGATCGGAACCGACCATGGACATGGAGGGGTGGCATACCTGGCAGGCGCGCCCGTGCGCGGTGGATGGCATGGCAAGTACCCGGACCTCACTAAGGCCACGAAGCCCTATGCGGACTGGTATCCAGACTTCGGCAAGGATTCCATCGACTATCGCAGACTCTATGCGACCGTGCTCGAGAAGTGGCTCGGCGTCTCAAGCAAACTGGTCCTGGGCGCGACCTACCCAACTCTGCCGATTCTGTAGGGAAGTGAGACTACGATGAATCCTTCCAAGATCACACTCCTCGCTCTCGCTCTGCAGGCGTTCGCCGCCAGCGCACTGTGCCAGAGCACTGCCGCCGATCGACTGGTGCATCTTCGCTATGCGGAGTTCGACCCCAGCGCAGAACAACCGGCGATCCGGGCAGTGTTGCGCGGCGACAGGCAAACGAATCTGTGGATCGTGCAGTTCGACGGGCTACCGACAGAGGCGCGGCGCGCAGCACTGCGGGCGGCGGGCGCTCAGATCCATGGCTACCTGCCAGAGAACGCCTACGTCGTGCGTATGACTCACGCCATGCGCGGCAGAGTCGTGACACAGCCCGGCGTGCGTTCGGCTACCTACTATCATCCAGTCTACCGCCTTGACCCGGCGCTGATTGCCGAGTTGTTCGCGACGCAAAGGCGACATCCACTTGGGCTCGACACAGCCGTCCACTACAACATCGTGGTCGTCGACAAGCGAACCGACAGACGACCCCTTGTGCAGGCAATCGGGCGACTCGGGGGCATCGTGGAAGGCAAGCAAGCAGGCGGCCTGCTCGTGGAGGCCGCTCTGACCCACCGCCAGCTCGTAGCCGTCGCCCGGCTCGACCAGGTCCTCTGGATCGACCGAGTGACCCCTGTCGGGCTCGACATGAACCACGCGCGTATCCAGGGCGGCGCGGACTACGTCGAGAAGCAGGCGGGCTACACCGGCAAGGGCATCAACGGCCATGTCTACGAGGGCGTCGAGGCCGCGCATGGCGACTTCAACAAGAGGCCGATCAATCTGCTCAGCGGTGGCGAGCAGCAAGCGCATGGACACTGCACCGCGGGAATCGTATTTGGCAACGGCAAGAGCCACGCCAAGGGCCGGGGAATGGCCCCCGATGCGCAACCGTTCTATACGACGTATACGAGCGCCACGACGACTCGACCGGGACTGTTCGACGAGCTCGTCGCCAAACACGTGATGTTCACGACAGCCTCGTGGGGCAATGCGCGCACGAGCAACTACACGTCGGTTTCGGCGGAGGCCGACGACCTGATCTTCGATCACGATATGCCGTGGACACAAACCCAAGGAAACTCGAGCGACCGACGTTCGCGACCGCAAGCTTGGGCGAAGAACATCTTCTCGATCGGCGCAATCGCGCACCGAGAGAATGCCAACGCCGGCGACGACTCGTGGCGCGCCGGCGGCGGCAGCACGGGCCCAGCGAGCGACGGACGCATCAAGCCGGACCTGGTGGCCTACGGCGACGGCATCCTCTGCTCCGACTTGACGGGCAAGGCCGGCTACAACACAAGCGGCGATTTCTATGCAAGCTTCGGTGGCACGTCCGGAGCAACCGCGATCTGCGCTGGCCACAACGCGATCGCGATCCAGATGTTTACCGACGGGCTATTCAGCCCGAAGCGCAAACCAAACGGCACGCGCTGGGAGAACCGCCCCCACTTCACGACACTGAAGGCCTTGCAGATCGCCAACGCGTCGCAGTATGCGTTCAATAAGACGAGCAAGGACAATCGACGTGAGCACGTCGGGTGGGGCTTCCCAAACCTCAAGACAATGTATGACCGGCGCGCGCTGCACTACGTCGTCGATGAAACCGACGTCATCCGCCAAGGCGACGCCATGCTCTATCAGATCCGAGTCGCGCCGGGGCAGCCAGAACTCAAGATCAGCCTCTGCTACGCCGACCCCGCAGCGAATCCAAGCGCAAAGCGCGCTCGCATCAACGACCTGTCGCTGCGTGTCGTGGCGCCGAATGGCACCGAATACCGGGGCAACGTCGGCCTCTCGAAGGGCAACTACTCGACGCCGGGAGGCACGGCCAACCGCATCGACACCGTCGAGAACGTGTTCCTCCAAAATCCCGCGGCCGGCATCTGGAAGATCGAGGTAGGAGCCTTCTTGGTCGCAGTCGACTCACACTCCGAGACACCGGAAGTCGACGCAGACTTCGGCCTTGTGTCGGTCGGTGGAACGTTCGTCAGCAAGAAAAAGTCGGGCGTCGCGGTCGGAGCATTCTTTGCGTTTGGGTCCGGCTGCCCGCCCGGACCCGGGTGTGAACCCATCCTGTCGCGGAACTGGACGAAGACGTCCACGCGAAGCGGATCCAATTCCCAAAGCATTGGCCTGCTCGATTGGACCACGAGCACGACAACGATTTGCAGTGTCGACCTTTTCATGGGCGCGCGCAGCGGGACCATTGACACCAATGTGTCCATCTACGATTCTGGAATCGACGGGCTTCCAGGCAAACCGTTGGCGACCGGCAAAGCACGCATCGGTG
>CAYSWE010000019.1:8019-19859 GCA_964434515.1 uncultured Phycisphaerales bacterium
GTGCCCTCCAGACCTATGCGATCACATTCAACCGAACGGTGGTCATCGCACAGGGGGCGGTGTTCTTTGTTGTCATCGATCACGCAGACAAGATCCTCCTCCCGATCTCGACTCGGGGGGCGACGCGGATCCACACCGACAAGCGCGGCGGAAAATGGGGAGTCCTACGGTCCCAGCAGAGATGGGAATACCGCATCCACGGGATCGTGCGCAAAACGGTTCCGCAGCTCCTCGGAATCGGGACACCGGCGATCGGAAACAACTTCCAGTTCCAGCTGTTCGGTGCGCCAGCCAAAGCGGCGGGCGTGATGCTGTTCGGGGCATCCACCAGCAGGTGGGGGCCATTCCGACTGCCGCTGCGCTATGCAACAACCTGCGATCTTCTGGTTTCGGGCGACGCTCTGGTCCCATTCATCGCAAACGGAATCGGCAATGCGTTCCTCCCCTTGCCCATCCCGAACGACAAGCGTTTGGTCGGCGCGGTCGCAGTCCAGCAGTTCTTGATCTCGGACCCGACCAACCCTGTGCGCTTCATCCTCTACAACGGTGGGCGCCTCAAGATCGGGCCGTAGCAGCGCATTCGCCGCGAAACGATACCGCCATCCCCAAGCCGCCAGACATACACAACGCCGCCAATCCGTGGCGCGCCTGCTGGCGACGCATCTCATGCAGCAGGGTCACGACGATGCGTGCCCCGGTGCAGCCGATGGGATGACCCAGGGCAATGGCGCCGCCGTTGACGTTGACACGATCCATCGGCAACGCCAGTTCTCGATTGCACGCGATCACCTGGGCGGCAAACGCCTCGTTGAGTTCGATGAGGTCGAAGTCGTCGACTGCCTGACCGGTCGAATCGCACAAGGCGCGCACCGCCGGAACCGGCCCGATGCCCATGAGCCGTGGCGCGACTCCGGCGACCTTGCCCGCCTCGATGCTGGCGAGGATCGGTAGGCCGCGGCGCTCCGCTTCCTCGCGCGACATCACCAGCACGGCAGCGGCCCCGTCCGTGATCCCCGACGAGTTGCCAGCATGGACGGTGCCGTTCTCGGTCCGAAACACCGGCGGAAGCTTCGCCAACTTGCTCATGTCCATGTCGCGGCGGCCATGCTCGTCGGTGCAGAACTGCGTTACGTTGCCTCGACGGTCGGTGAGTTGCATCGCAATGCGCTCATCGGCGAAACGGCCTGCATCCTCGGCCGCCTGCCACTTGCGGAAGGACGACACGGCAAACTCATCCTGCTCTTGCCGTGAAATCCCGTACTCGTCGACCAAGTTCTCGGCGGTGAGCCCCATCGGCGCATCCACGAGGCGGCAGTGGAAGCCGTCGGTGTAGTTTCCATCGAGCACGTTCGCGTGACCAAGCCGATAGCCCGTCCGCATTTTTGGCAGGAGAAACGGGATGTTGGACATGGCCTCCATGCCGCCGGCAATGATGACGCTGGCCTCGCCGAGCACGATCGACTGCCGCGCCGACCAGATCGCCTGCAAACCACTTCCGCAGGCGCGATTGAGGGTCATCGCTGGGCACGTCTCGGGGAGGCCGGAGAAGATCGCGACCTGCCGCGCCGGGTTCGCCCCGGACCCCAACTGGCGTGCGTGCCCAAAGAGCACTTCGTCAACGTCTGCGGGCGCGATGCCGGAACGACGGACGACTTCGCTGACCACCGCGGTGCCGAGTTCGACGGCTGTCAGCTTCGACAGCGAGCCGAGAAACTTGCCGATCGGCGTGCGCAGGGCATGAGTGATGACGACATCGGGCAGAGCTCCGCGGGCGGTTTTCGAGGACGACATGCCGCTCTGGCATAACTAGGCCCGCTCCGATTGCAACCGCGCCGAAGAATAGGGCAAAACGCCCGGGCATTCTTGGCGGAAGAAACGACTACGACACGTTTCTTCTTTCTTCCGATAGAGGCGGTAGCGCCATGAGTGAAGAAACCGCCATCAACGTGAGCACGACTGCCGGGGTCTGGCGGTCTCTTGGCGTGGCGCAGCGCCGGTCGGCGGGCAAGATTCTCGCGGTCGATGACGACCCGCTCGGGCTCGAGATGCTTCGACTGCTGCTCGGGGCCGACTACCAGTATCTTACGGCAGAGTCGGGACCCGCGGCGATCGAGCTGGCGACGAAGCAGCGCCCCGACGTGATTCTGCTCGATCTGACGATGCCCGGGATGGACGGCTACGAGACGTGCCGCAAGATTCGCGAACATCCGCAGCTCAGCTACTCCAAGATCATGCTGCTCTCGGGGCGGGACACGACGCGCGAGCGCCTCGCGGGATACCGGGCCGGCGCCGACGGCTTCCTGCCGAAGCCCTTCGACCCCGAGGAACTCCTCGCCAAGATCGCCGTGTTCTTGCGGCTCAGATGCGCCGAAGAACTCGACGGACTCAAGGATCAGCTGCTGACCCTAGTCGCACACGAACTGCGGACACCGTTGACCGGGATCGTGCCGGCCGGCGAGGTGCTGATGGACCCGCAGTCACTCGCAGCGGACGATCGCCGCATGTTCGCGCAGATGGTGCTCGACGAAAGCAGCAGCCTACTCAAGTTGACCGAACAGGGTTTGCTGCTCTGCCGGCTGAACGCCGGAGAGACGATCCTGCGACGCGCGGAGGTCAACCTGGTCGATGTCTGCCGGCGATTCGCAAGCGAGCGCAGCTCGGCGACGGCGACCAACCTCGAGTTCGAGTCGATGCTCTTCGAGCAGCCGATCGCCGTCGATGAGGCGCTGCTGCGTCAGGCCCTGGGGCTCTTGCTCGACGAACTCGTCCAGCTCGAGGCCGAAACTGACACGATAGGACTGCGCGTAGATACGGCAGGAGACATGGCCACGATCACAGTCACGCGAGCACGCGGTGATCTCGACATCTGCGTCGAGACACTGGCACCGTTCGGCCCAGAACGGCAAGGTGGGGAACTCACCGGCGCCAACTTGGCACTGGCCCTCGCCCGCGCGATCTTCCAAGCGCACGGCGGCAATCTGGAGCTTACCGAACGAACCAGCACACAGACTTCACTCACCGGGTGGCTGCCCCGCACTGCCGACGCTCACTGATCCTTCTGGGCCTTGGCCTTGCGTTCGTAGCGACGGCCTGCGCGACCCCAAGCGCGACGCCCGAAACGCGGGCCTCACTCGCCCAAGAGTTAGAGCGAGCCATCGCGGGCTTCGACGGGACCGTCGGTCTCTACGTCAATCACCTCCAAACCAACGAACAATACGCCCATAAGGCGGACGAGCGCTTCCCGACGGCGAGCATGATCAAGGTGCCGATCATGGCGACGTTGTTCGACCGGATCGATCGAGGCGAGTTGTCCTACTCGAAGAAGCTGAAGTGGGACAGGAAACGGATCTACCCCGGACATGACCTGCTGGCGAAGGTCGTCGACGGCGAGCAGATCTCACTCGAGCAGTTGCTCGTCCTGATGCTGGCGTTCAGCGACAACACCGCGAGCCTGTGGCTCCAGGAACTCGCCGGCACCGGAACC
This sequence comes from uncultured Phycisphaerales bacterium, assembly GCA_964434515.1. GTDB lineage: Bacteria > Planctomycetota > UBA1135 > UBA1135 > CAYSWE01. The sequence continues at coordinate 11,504 of CAYSWE010000019.1, forward strand.
CGCATCAACGAGTGGCTGGCACACAACGGCTACTCCAACACACGCATGAACTCGCGCACACCCGGACGAAAGCGCGACTGGGAGAAGTTCGGCTGGGGTCAAACGACGCCCCGCGAGATGGCCAGACTGCTGGTCCAGATCTGGACAGGCCGCGGATTCACCCACGCGGCAGCCGAGACAATGCATAGACACCTGACGCGCTCGGTCCTCACGCACGGCGCACTCGAGGAGATTCCGCCGGACGTGCAGGTCGCTTCGAAGCAGGGAGCCGTAAGCGCATCGCGTTCCGAGGTGTTTCTCGTGCACGCACCACACGGCGCATACGTGTGCTGCGTCATCACAAAGAAGCAGGCCGACCAGTCCTGGCAACGACACAACGCCGGCTACCAGTTGATCCGTCGCGTCTCCCGCGTGCTGTGGCAGCACTTCGAGCCACAAAGCGGCTGGGCGCCACCGCGAGACATCGAACGTTTCTAGAGCTCGGGCTGAACCACGGGTGGCCGACGTGCCGAAAAGACGGGTTCCGCCGTGGCTATCGACCTTACACAGACCGCACAGCCCGCCGACCGGCGCATGCGCTGGACCTGGGTCTTCTTCGTCCTGCTTGTCTCGTTTCTCGCCTACGTGCCCAGCGTCGGCAACGACTTCACCTGGGACGACCGCCTGATCGCCGCGGCCGAAGCCGACGGGGCCACCAATGACCTCGTCGCACACGTGCACCCGGTGAGTGACTACTTTCGCCACCACTATTGGCACGGACGTGCGCGTGCCAGCCGACTCTACCGCCCGATCACGATTCTCAGCTTCGCGCTCGGCAACCGAGTCTGCGGGCGCTCGGCCAATGCGGCCCACTGGATCAACACGGTCCTCAATGTCGTATGCACGTGGTTGGTCATCCTGATACTCCTTCGACTCCGTCTACCGTGGCAACCCGCTTGTCTCGGCGCGCTCGCTTTCGGACTCCACGCACTGCACAGCGAAGCCGTCATCGGAATCGTCGGCCGCTCAGAACTGCTCGGTTTTGCGTTCGGCGCGACCGGACTGTTGCTCTTCCTGCAGGCAACACGTCGAAGCGCACTGTGGCGCGCCGTCCTGCTCGCGCTCGCTGCCGCGGCCTACTTTGTCGGTTGTTGCTCCAAGGAGAGCGCGCTCGCATGGCTTCCATTCAGCGTGTGCGTCGCCGCGGCGCGAACCTGGCAACGTGGAATACGCGTCCGCATCCAGCGTCGGCACGCACCCGAGATCGTAGCGCTGCTCGTTCCGGCGATCGCCTTCTTGGCGCTGCGATACTTCGTCCTCGCGCAGTTCGGCGACACCGATCTGACAACGACCGCACTCGAAAACCCACTCATGGACTTGGGGCTATCGGCACGCGTCATGACTGCGACGATGATCTGGGGATGGGCCCTCCTGCTCACGCTATTCCCGTTCTCGCTCAGCTCGGAATATGGCATGGGGGTATTCCCCATCGTCGCAGGCCCACACTCCATTGCATTCCCGTGGTTCTTCTTGGCCGCAGCGGTGTTCGCCTGCCTGCTTGCGGCCGCACTTCTCTGGCGACGCCGATTCCCACTCCTGTTCGTCGTTGTCGCGTGTTGGATGGGCTTCAGTTTCGTCGTGTCCAACATCCCGGCGGCGGTCACGCTCACGTTCGGTGAGCGGAACTACTATGCGCCCTCGTTTGCCATCGCAGTGCTGGTAGCGTGGCTCGCCAGCGCAGTGCGTCTCAGAGCGAATTCAACGCAAGCAGCCTTTGGTGCGGCGACGTTCGGAGCGTGGCTGGGCGCATGCGGTCTCGTCATCGCGCATCGAACCTCGGCCTGGAAATCCAACGCAACGCTCGTTGCGGCAGACCTCGCAAACCACCCGAACTCGGTGCGCCTACTGCTCTGCCGTGGCCAGGAACAACTCGCAGCCGGCCTGTACATCGCCGCCACCCGCACCTTCGAGCGAGCCGCGCGCGGTGATCCTGGCTACGCGGACTCCTGGAGCAAGCTCGGTATCGCGTTGCACAATCGCGGCCAGAACATGGAAGCCATCGCGGCCTTCGACCGGGCACTCCACTGTCGCCCACGCAGCCTGCGAAACATCGAAGGCGAAGTGTACCTCAATCGCGGGCTCGCTCTCGCCAAGCTGGGGCGTAGCGCCGACGCCATCGCCGCTTTCGAAAGGGCCAGGCTGCTGGGCAAGGGAGCCCGCGTCATCGCCCATGTGGCCGACCGCGCGCTCAGACGCATCGCCGATGACGACGACGCGCCGGCCTCGCTGCGCACGCGGGCTCGAGTGCTGCGCTCTGGGCGATCGCGTGGAACAGCCGCGCCCCCCGGTCGCTGAACGCGGGCAAAAGCGCAAGCGCAGGATCCGCAACGGCTGCTACACTGCCCGGCCGAACCAACCCGATCCCGCGAACCAATCCATCCCGATGAGTGCAACCTTCTCCTGCCAATCGTGTGGCGCCAAATATCAGCAGGGCAGCCTGACTGCCGGCCAAAGGGTGAAGTGCCGCAAGTGCGACGCGGTCATCACGATCCCCGAGGCGCAAGCAAGTCCGCAAGAGCGGACCACTCGGCCCGCGCGCAGCAAGACCTCCAGTCGACGCTCGAGGCGCCCCGCGCCTCCCCCCAAGAAGAGTGCGGCGCCGATCATTCTCGGCGTGGTCGCGGTTGCCGTCATTGGCGCCGCGATCTTCTTTTTGACACGCGGCAGCGACAAGAACGACGCCCTTGCCGCCGCCAAGAGTGACTCCACCGCGACCAAGGATGGCAGTGCAACCGAGGACAGCGGCGCGAAGGCCGCACCGGCAAAGAAGACCAGCCGAGAGGAGTTCGAGGAACATCTCGCAGCCGCGAAAGACGGCGACCAAAGTGCACGCATTGGGCACCTCGTCGCGGCAGCCCACCTGCTCGACCAGCACGGCTGGCCCGATGTCAGCCCCACGCGCGAATCCATCTATGAGCAGATCCTGACCCTCGATTCCAACCACAAGGAGGCTCGCAAGGAACTCGGCTACCTGCGCTACACCGGCGACTACGCCAAGTACAAAGGCCAATGGCTCAAGAGCGACAAGTTTGCTGAGGTCACAAACGAGGCGAAGAAGCTTGCCGCCGCCGCCAAGAAGGCCGCCGCCGAGAAGGCGGAGCGCGAACGCTGGACCAAAGACAAGTTCTCCAAGAAGGCACGGAGCGTGGCCGACTACTTCATCGAAGACCTCAAGCCGCTCGAGGGTTTCAAGCTGAAGTTCTTCTTCGACATGCCCGAGATCCCGCGCCCCTATCTTCTGATGGTCGAGGACGTCGCGACGCCGGATCCCCTAGAAAGCGCCAAGATGTTGGGACCGGGGCTTGCTGCACTTCGCCAGCAGTTCCTCGCGGACAACAAGAAGGTGATCGCGGGCTGGGATAACGAAGACTTCATCGTTCCGGTGTTGATCTTCCGGAGCGCGAAGAGCTACGAAAACTACCGGGACCACAACCATCCCTACTTCCCAGGTACGGCAACGGTCGGCGCCTTCTACGTGCCAAGCGCGAGTGTCCCCGGCGCAAGCCGTGGCACGCTATACGTTTGGCAAGGCGGCAACGAAAAGAGCTTCTATCACACGGTGTTCCATGAGGCGACGCACCAGATCATGCACAACGCGGCGCGCATGTCTCAGATGCCGCCGACACCTTGGCTCGAAGAAGGCATCGCAGAGTTTTGGGGTTCCTACAAGGGCAACCGGCACGCTGGCTTCAGTTATCGACAGTTCCTCAAGGATCGCTGGCCAATCATCCAGGCGCACGCGCAGGCGTACATGGCCTGGAAGGGTCGCGGCAAAACCGGTCCGCGCAATTTCATCCCCCCCAAGGAGTTCCTCAACGTTGGCCGCGAGGAGTTCGTCAAAGCCCAGCGCGCGCTGGAGGACGGATCGAACGCGTCCGGCGAGGAAAAGGCCAAGGCCGGGCGCACCGTGAACGCAGTCTATGCGCTCGGCTGGGCTTGGATCTTCTGGTCGCACTATGGTCCCGGCAAGAAATCGAACGGCGAGCAAGGCAAGAACATCGCTGCGTTCCACAAGACACTCGGTTTCGAGCTACGGCAGCGCTACAGCCTCGACCGGCTCGCCAAAGCGTATGGGATCGAATCCGACGAGGACTGGGACCGCATCACCGACGACTTCTTCTTCTTCATCTTTCGGCCGATGCGCAAGTGGGCCAACGGCATGGAGCTTCCCCCGCTACCGCAGGTCCAAAAGTAACCGGCCAGGCAATCCCCTGCGACGTTTCGCGCGCCCCTTGCCATTGACTTCTCACTGCGAGCCTGTTCGGTATGGCGCGCCTTTCCCGAAGAGGCACCTGAGCACACTTTCTAACCAAGCAAAGTCTACAGAGGTTCACGATGAGCGAGCGTGTTGACCAGATTCTCTCCTGGTATGAGTCCGACCCTCCCGGCGTTCTGGCAAGCCTCCGCCGGATGCTGATGCACGGCCGCCTCGCGGGCACCGGCAAGATGGTCATCCTTCCGGTCGACCAAGGCTTCGAGCATGGACCGGCGCGGTCCTTCGCCAAGAACTCGCCTGGCTACGACCCACACTATCACTATCAACTGGCGATCGACGCGGGGTGCAACGCTTACGCGGCTCCACTCGGATTCCTGGAGCAGGGATCGCGCACCTTCGCCGGCAAAATCCCGACGATTCTCAAGCTGAACAACTCGGACAGCATGATGAAGACCTCGGATCCCTGCCCGGCGGTTACAGCGTCGGTCGAAGACGCGCTACGGCTAGGCTGCGCCGCCATCGGCTACACGATCTATCCCGGCAGCGCCGAACGGAATCCGATGTACGAGAATCTCCGCATCCTGATTCAGGAGGCGAAAGAGGTCGGCTTGCCAACGGTGGTCTGGTCCTATCCACGTGGCTCCTCACTGTCGAAAGAGGGCGAGACCGCGGTCGACATCTGCGCCTATGCGGCCCAGGTCGCGGCCCAACTCGGCGCACACGTGATCAAGGTCAAGCCGCCGACTGCGAACATCGAGATCGATGCTGCGCGCAAGGTCTACGAGGCCGAGGGGATCCCGATCGAAACACTTCCCCAGCGCGTTCAGCACGTCGTTCAGTCCGCGTTCAATGGCAAGCGCATCATCATCTTCTCCGGCGGTGCAGCAAAGGGAACGGACGCCGTCATGGAAGAGATCAAGGGGCTCGCTGCCGGTGGAGCGTTCGGGTCGATCATGGGGCGCAACGCCTTCCAACGCCCGAAGGACGAGGCCATCAAGCTACTCAACGACGTCATGGACGTCTACGCGGGCTCGTAAGCGTTCGCGGATAACGATCCACGCTCGGCTACGCGGGCTCCTACCAGAGTGACAAGCCCAGCTGTGCACGCTCCGGCCCGTTCAGGAACTCCATCACCAGGATGTTGCGCAGAGCCCAGGCGAAGCACAACACGAGGAGTGCCCGGTACAAGACCCGAGTCTTGAGCGATCGTGACATCCAGCGGTCGCAATAGCCAAGAGCAAGGCCGACGTGGGGAAGCAGGGACGAAAACGCCCGCCCGCCGTAGGTGTCACCCCACCACCAGCACCACCACGACGCGTTCAACGCTAGCAGCAGGATTGCGCTGAGCCGCACCATCCAGGGAACCAGAGGTCCAAAGATGACCAAGAACAGGCCGATCCCCCACGCGGGGTTCCAGTAGGCAAGCCCTGACCGCGTGGAGAACAGGTTCTCGATTACATAGGCGCCGCCGGCACCAACCGACTCACCCGTGTAAGAGTAAACCAAGAAAGACCCATAGACGTATTTCCACGCCAGGAGTTGTGGCAAGAAGCCCACGAACAACCCTGCGCAAGCTGCAAGCACGCGCGGCTGCCGCCACTTCAACCGAGGCGCAAACAGCGACGCGAGTAGAATGCAGTGCACCGCATTGCTCTGCCGAACGGCAACGGCCACGCCCAGGGTCAATCCCAACAGCAGGCTGCGCCCAAGGCTTTTCGGTTCCGGATCCAGGGCGATCGCATAGGCAATCGTGACCACCGCCGCGGACGGAACATGCGACATGAACGGGTCGCCGACCGTATGGAACAAGAGAGGTCCGAGTAGAAACGTGATCCACGCAACCTTCGTAGCGTTCCAGGGATCCAGACCGACGACGGTACGCAGCACACGTGTCAAAGCGAACACGGCGACGTACGCCAAGAGAAAGTTGCCGAGGTACCACGCGAAGTAATAGGCCCCTGCGTAGCCGTCGGTGCCGCCTGGTCCGACTCCCAGGACCCTCGACGCCACGTGGGCGACGACCAGGAACGGAGCCAGCAGCATCGGGGCACCAATCCCGTACTTGCAAGCAACCCGTCCCGTTGGAGTCGGTACATCCCACGGTCTCGATGTCGAGGTATGGACGTTGTCCGGCCGGGGCGTCAGGGCGCCAAGTTCGTTGGCTAGATCCAGGTCACGATCGACGATCAGCGACCGCGCCTGGGCGTAGTAGTACTGGTCATCCGTGCCGACGGGCGCGAAGCCCCGGTAGAGCCCAATCCGTACAGCAGTGGCCACGAGCGCGAACAGCACGACAAGCGTCAAGAGCAGGCGGCAGGACAGCCACCGATTCGAGGCCTCGTCCTGGACTAGGTAGCAGTAGCGTAAGCGGTCTGGTTGCATCGATCCGGTCTGGGAAGGCCGCATCTGCGGTCGGTGGGCAGCGTAGCGACCCGGGGCGCTTGCAAGGCACGCAAACTGAACGGAACCGAGACGCTACCCCTGGCGGTCCTTCTAGGAAACCTGCCCGATCTACGTGCCGGCCGTAGAAACGCGGCCTCGTTTCGGGCAGTTTTCCTAGAAGAAATGACTACGACACCTTTTTTCGGCCTTCTCTCCATCTTGGCGATCTTGGTTCCTCAGACGGATCGAGCTCGCATCGAGCGGTTTCATGCGCGCGCGAGCGCGACTCCACGGCTGGCCGGGTCGCCGGAGGACGAACGGGCGGCGGCCTGGATCAAGGCGTGCTTTTTGGAAGCGGGTCTCGAGGTCGAAGAGGAGACCTACGACGTGTGGTTGTCGCGGCCAATCAGTTCGTCGCTCAAGCTGCTGGTGGCCAAACCAATCACGTTGCCACTGGCCGAGACCGGGTTCGAGTGGGATCGCGACTCGTTCAACGGCAAGTTGGTCCCGGCCCACATCGCCTATAGCAAGAGCGGCAAGGTCACGGCCGGTGTCGTCTATGTGCACTATGGGCTTCCAGAAGACTATGCGACCCTGGAGAGACTCGGCGTCGATGTGCGCGATCGCATCGTCCTTGCGCGCTACGGCAAGAGCTTCCGCGGCGTGAAGCTCGAGGTGGCCGAAGAACACGGCGCCGCAGCGGTCCTGCTCTACACCGACCCGCAAGACTCCGGCTACGTCCTGGGTGACGTCTACCCTCGCGGACGGATGGCACCCGAGACGGCGATCCAGCGCGGCAGCGCGATGTACATCTTCCGCTATCCCGGCGACCCCCTCACTCCCGGAGAACCCGCGGTGCCGGGCGTCAAGCGTCTGCGCCGTGAGGCCGCCAGGAATCTTCCGAAGATTACGGCGTTGCCGATCTCCTACGCCGCCGCCAAGCCGATCCTCGAGAACCTTGGCGGCGCAGCGGTCCCACGCGCTTGGCAGGGTGGACTGCCGTTCACCTACCACACGGGGCCGGGAACCGCGCAAGTCGAACTCAAGGTCGAGAACAAGGAGGCTAGCTACAAGATCAAGAACGTCTTTGGCGTGCTCCGCGGCAAGAGCGGCAAGGACGGAGACTTCGTGCTGCTCGGCAACCATCGAGACTCGTGGGTCAACGGCGCACTCGATCCAGCCGCGGGTACGGCGTGCATGCTCGAGACCGCGACCGTGCTCGGGAATCGCGCCAAGAAGGGCTGGACCCCGGACTATACGCTGCGGTTCGCATCCTGGGGCGCGGAGGAATACGGTGTCATCGGCAGCACCGAATATGGCGAGAACCACGCTGAGTTCCTGAAAAAGCACCTGGTCGCCTACGTCAATGCGGACTCGCCGATCAGCGGCGCCAAGTTCGGCGCAGCATCCACGCCCTCGCTGCGCGGGTTCGCCCGGAGCCTCGCCGCCGAGATCCGCCACCCCGATACCGAACAGCCACTCGATCATGGTTGGACCGGCAATGTCAGCGAGCTCGGCGGCGGCTCCGACTTCATGGTCTTCACGTCACGCTTCGGGACGCCGTGCCTGAGCTTCGAGTTCAGCGGCGGCTCCGGCGTCTATCACTCGGCGTTTGACACACACTGGTTCCTCGCCAATCGCATCGATCGCGGGTTCCGCTACCATGCAACCCTGGCCAAACTCCTGGTGCTCGCACTCGAGCGGCTCGCCTCACCAGAA
>CAYSWE010000020.1:0-19329 GCA_964434515.1 uncultured Phycisphaerales bacterium
GGCGGCGGTAAACGCACGCCACAGATTGGCGAAGTCGCTGTAGCGCGAGGCACAGCCGGCGACGGCGTCGTGGACGAGCCGTGCGAGGACGCGAGCCTCGCCGTCGAGTCGCTCCGCGCCCATCTCCTCCGACGTGACGCACAGGAGTCGGGCGATGAACGGAGCCTGCGACCCACCCGGCAGCCCGGCGACGAGTGGTTGGTAGGGCGGCTGGAACCCGTGCTTTTCGATCATCACCGGACCGACGCCAGCGTTGACCAGCGCGAGGACTTCGGGCCTGCTGCGGAAGTTGACACACAACTGCAGTCGCCGCCCGCTCACCGCCAGCACGCGGTCGAGGGCGGCGTCGCACGCCTCCATGTCTGCGCCGCGGAAGCGATAGATGCTTTGCTTCGGATCGCCGACGATGCAGAGCGCCCCTGGACGCAAACCCTCCGGGGCGTCGTGCCGCTGCGCGAGCAGAAACAGGATGTCGTACTGCAGTGGATCCGTGTCTTGAAACTCGTCGACGAGGATCTGTTGGAAGCGCTCGCCGAGCGTCGCGCGGACCTCGACGTCGTCGCGCAGCAACCGATAGCAGCGCACCAGGCAATCGTCGAAGCTCAGCATGCCAAGCTGCGCCTTGGTCCGTTCGAAGCGCTCGCCGGCACCGCGCCACAAGGCCTCGAGCGCGGCGATGCGTCTGGGGTCCGGTAGCTGCGTCCAGGCAGCCGTGAGCCGCTTGAGTTGCTTCTGCGCCTCCGCAATGCGCTGCTTCTCTGGTTCGGGAGTCTTCGTCGAGGTGCCCGGCAAACTCGCGACGCCAACGAATGCCCGGAACGCGCGCAGCTCGCTGTCGTTCGGCTCCCGATCCGTCTCGACCAGCGCGCCGAGCGCTTCGATGATCGGCATCGTGACTCTCTGGAACTTATCCGGCTGAAGCCCGAGCGGTAGCTCGCCGAGTTCGGCCAGCACCGCGCGTGTGGCCTCGACCAAGGGCTCGCGCGCGGTCGCCAGCGGGCGCTGCCCGAGCACCGGCCGCCGGCACCATTCCAAGAGCGTCCGCTTGATCTCGGCGAGGCCCGGGTCTTCGAGCAAGAAGGTCCACTGGTCCTCGGTCAGCAGGCAGGACTCCACGTCGTCCCCGGTGCCGCGCTGGCGCCCGAGCTCGCTCTCGAGCAGCTCGATCCAGAACGCATCGAACTGCTCGTCCTGGTCGAGGTTGTCGGCAATGCGCGCGTCCTCGGGCAACTCGGCGGCGCGGGCGAACTCCAAGAGCACGCGCAGGCAGAACGCGTGGAACGTCTCGATGCGTGGCAGCTCGGTTTCGAGAATGCGGGTCGCGCGCGCCACGATCTCGTCGTCGCCAAGCCCGAAGTGCGCGTGCAGCACGTCCCGCGCTCGCGACGCGTCGCTGGGCGCGCCGCCGGGGGCCGCGTCGTCCGCGCTCAGAGCGACCAAGGCCTGCTCGACGCGTTCTGACATTTCGCCCGCGGCCTTCTCGGTGAATGTCGTGACCAGCAGGGCGTGTGGCGCGATTTCACGCCCGAGCAGCGCGCAGAGCACGCGACCCGTCAGCAGCGACGTCTTGCCCGTGCCCGCGCCGGCCGTGATGACCAGGTTGTGCTCGAAGTCACAAAGCGCCGCCGTGCGGTCGTCCCCGTCCGCGAGCGGCGTCATGGGTGCACCTCCGCGCTCGGGTGTGAACTCCGTTCGTGCAGCAAGGGGTGTCCCAAAGTCTTCTTGTCCAGCGACCGAAAGTCTTCTAGCTCCGCGAGTCGCTGCTGCCGTTCGATCGACGGCGGGTGATGGCGTGGGCACGCGGCGCGGAAATCGCACCATCTGCACGGCATTCCCTTGCGGAACGGGAAGCTCGCGGACCGGGCCAGCCGCACCAGCACGCAGACGGTCTCGATCACGCCGTGGATGTTCTCAAGGACTTTCGGGTCGAGCTGCGTCCGAGGTAGCTCGCCATGACACGCAGCCAGTTGCTCGGGCGCCACGCCGCGCAGCTCTGCCGGCGCGCGACGACCCTGCTCGTCGCGGTCGAGCAAGATCGAGTAGAGCGCCAGCTGCAGACGCGTTCCCCGGAACGCTTCCTTGCCAATCTTTCCTTTGTTGGGGGCGAAGCTGCCACCGGTCTTGTAGTCGAGGATGCGCCGCGATCCATCGGCATCCACGTCGATGCGATCAAGTCGGCCGTGCAGCTCGATGGCGGTCTCGGCGTCGAGTTCCACGCGTCGCTGGATTGCCTCTTCCAAGAGCGAGGGGCGAAATCCGCTGCAGCGTTGCTCGGCGAGGTCCAGCGTCACGATTCGCTCAAGACTCTCCTGCCATGTCTGCAGCACATGCGCGCGCAGCAGCGGCAGCCGGTCGGCGAGAGTCGAGAGCAACGCATCGGTCGCCGCCTCCAGCTCGTTTCGCAGCGCAGTCAGCGCGACCGCATCGTCGGGTGTCTGCTCTGGCGTCGACGCTTCGATCCATCGCGCAAACACGTGCTGCAGGAGCTCATGGATCGCCGACCCCAAGAGCCGCCGGGATACGTCGTCCACGACTGGTTCGGTCGCGAGAGGCCGCGTGCGCAGCACGTCGCGCAGATAGTATTGCAGCGGGCAGCTACCGAGGCGATCCAGCTGAGTGACCGAGAACCCTGCGTCATCGTCGTTCGGGGAGTTCGCGATCTGCAGGGCGTCGAAGCGCAGCGCGTCGCCGCCGCGCAGCTCGAACGAGTCGCGCGTCTCGATCCACTGCGCACCGGCGGCGAAGGCCGCGGCCTGCTCCGGCACGTAGCGTTCCGTCAACGACGCCAGCTCCTGCGTGTTCCCACCAAAGGCCGTGTGCAGCAAGACCTCGGCCTCGCTGAGCGAGCGTCCGACTTCAACGCGGTGCTGCACGCGCTCGGCCGGCGGCCACGGCACCCTGGTGCAGGCTAGCCCGGCGCCTGGATCCGGGGTCGCGCCAGAAAATGCGCGCTGCACACGAGAGAGCCACGCGGACGGTGCTTGGGGCTGCCCCTGGGCGTTCGCGCGCAGGAAGGAAACCGTGACACTCCGGCTCGTCGACTCGAGGATCGCCCCGAGATTTTCGAACGCGATGTCCTCGTCCTCGCTCGCATGCGCAGGCAAGGGCAGCAGCGCCTGGCGGATCTTGTCCGGCAGCTCGGCCCGGGCGGCCGACTGGCGCGCGCGCGCCGCCTCGACCTCGCGCTTGCGGCTCTCTGGTTCCCTCACGCGGGGGCGCGGCAGCTCGCCGCGGTTGAAGCCGAGAAGAAACACATGGTCGAACGCAAGCCCGCGCACGTCATCGAGCGGCAGGAACTGCACGCCGTCCGGGTCGCCGAGTTCACTCGAACTCACCGCCCTCGCGAAACTCTCCTCGAGATGGCCAGGCCAAGCCTCGAGCTCTTGTGCTCTCACGTCGAGGCTCGTCATTTGGCAAAGGCCGAGCGTGCGAGCGAGGATCAACGCGCGGACACGGGGGTTCGCATCGTCGTCGATGAGCCAGGTTCGCAGCCACTCGGTGAGTGCGTCGATCTGGGCGCGGGCCGTCTCGGCGTGCTGCAGCACGGCACGGACCTCCTGCACGCGCGCGGCGAATCGTTCGACTGCTGGGGCGATGGCTGCGAGGTCGTGCGACACGCCGCGTTCGGAAGCGAGCGCTGCCCGCAGCACTGTGAGCATCGTCGATGTGCCACCGATGCAGCCGGCCTCGCGCGTGATGCGGTCGAGTTCGCCGATCCCCGCCACGGATGCGGACGACGTATTCCCGGCCGCGAACCCTGCGAGGTCGAACCCGGGGTCGGCGAGCACGCCGCAAAGATGCCGACGCGGCAAGTCGGCCGTCACGAGAGTCACCAGGCGCAGCGCAAGCGAGGCGAGGGGGTGTCCGAGCAGCGCCGTCTTTGGGCGCGTCGCGAGCGGAACCTCTTCGCGCGTGGCGACGTGCGTCAACCACGGGTCATAGGCGTCGGTCCGCGGCGCCACGATGGCGATGCGGTGTGCCGGGCAACCGGCGGCGATGTGCTCGCGCGCCCGCCCGAACGCCTCGCTGAGTTCCGCCTCGACGCCTTGGGCTGTAAACGTCGCGAGCTTCGTGTCTGGCTGCTCGGGTAGTGAGCGGCCGGGCGTCTGCCACGCGCCCGGGGTGATCGCGTGCACCTCGGCGCGCCTACCGATCGTGCGCAGCAGCGCGGTCAGCTCGGGCTGGTCGCGCGGACCAGGCGCATACACGATGACGTGCGTCGGGTCGCTCGCGTGCGGCGTTGCCAAGTGCTGCCGCGCGAGGTCGAGCACGGTCGCCGCGTCGCTGAGTCCAGCATGCGCCAGCGCTCGACCGAGTTTGGTTGCGAACTCGTCGAGTAGATCGCCGTCGCGCGTCACCGGCCCGTCCGCGCTACGGTTGGCCGCCTCGCGCGCGCGGTGCGCCTGCAGCCGCGTGAGCCACGCGCGCCGGGCCGACGGGAAGCGTCCCAGGTAGTCGAGTTCGGTCGACTGCCGATCCTGGCGTTCGGTCGTCTGGATCGCGTGGCTCAGCCAGGCCAGGAGCGCCGCGCCGTTTGCGCGTGGCGCCGGGACGACACCGCGATCTGCGAGCGCGCAGGCCAGCGCCTTCGTTGCCGTCTGGAGACGCACGCCGGCGCAGGCCAGCTTCGCATCCAGCAGGCGATGCTCGAGGGCGTGGACCAGCCGCGCGGAAGGCAGCACGACCCAAAGAGTCCCCGCACCGGGCTGCAGCGGTCGCAGCTCCTGGACCAGCCGGGTGACTTCGTCGAGCGCTGGAATCCGTCGCATGTGCCGAGTGTAGCCAACGACCGTCGTCCTCGGTTGCACAGTCTGAAGGAGTGTTCAAGGGAGTTGGCGCGGAGTCGATGGCAGGCCACCCGAGCCTGGGGTGCGACCCAACGTGACGATCATCGTGCCCGCGAAAACGAGCGCTGCACCGACCAGTGCCAGGCCGCTGGGTAGGACACCAAAGAAGATCGCTTGCCACAGGCCGACGAACAGGATCTGCGTGTAGGCGATGTTCATCGCCGGACCTGCTGGCAGCGCCTTGAGACCGCGTGTCAGGGCAACCTGAGCGATCTGTGTGCTCACACCGATGCCGATCAGGAGGAGGCATTCGGCCGCCGTCGGCAGAACGAAGTGCATGGCCGCCCATGGCAGACACAGCGGCACCGTCACCAACGGGAAGTAGAACACCACGACCAAGGCAGGTTCGTCGCGCAGCGATCGAATCGTCGTGTAAGCGGCCGCAGCGAAGGTCGCGCCCAGCACGCCGAGCCCAACCCCGACGAGCGGCAGGGACCCGGAGCCGAAGAGCGCGCTCGGTCGTGCAACCAGGATCAGGCCCGAGAAGCTGAGCGCGAGCGCCGCGACGTGGCGGCGGCTGAGCCCTTCTCCCAGCGCGATCGCGGCAAACACCGCGGTCAGAATCGGGTTCAGGTAGTGAATCACCGTCGCGTCCGTCAACGGAAGCCTGCCGATCGCAGCGAAGAAGCAGACGAGCCCGGCGAATCCGAGCAGGCCGCGCTGCAGCAGGCGGCGTCGTCGCGTGCCCCAGGGCGAGATCCGCGCTCGCCTGAGCGCGACCGCGGTGATGGCCAGCGACACGAGAGCGCGCGCCAGGACGATCTCGGACAGAGGGAGCCGGCTCACGATCTTGACCTGCAGGCTCATCAGGCTGAAGAAGAAGGCGCTCGCGAGCATGAACACGACACCGGCCCGTTCCGTGGACCCGGCCCTTCCGTGCAACGCTGTCTCTCGCCGTTTTCGCATCGTGTGGTTTTCGGCCGGGCTTCTGGAGCCTGCCGCCGCTGGCTGCGAGGATTGGACGGTCCTTCGTCCGAAAACACGAACGGATTCTTATGCGAGCCCGTACCGTCCAGCATGTCCCGGAAAATCCTGATTCTTGGCGCCACGTCCGCGATCGCCGCAGAAGTGGCCAAGCTCTACGCGGCGCGCGGCGACGCCCTGTATCTCATGGGCCGCAGTCCGGAAAAACTCGCCGCGTTGGTTCGCACGCTTGGCGATAGCGTGGTCGGCTCGGAGAGCTGCGACTTCGACGAGTTTGCCGCAAACCCGGCGCGCGTCGAGCGCGCGATTGCGGCACTCAATGGCCTGGATATCGCGCTGCTTGCTCACGGATACCTCGGCGACCAACTGCGCAGCGAAGCGGAGGTCGACTACGCCGAGCGCATCATCGCCACGAATTTCACCAGCGCCGTGTCGCTACTGATTCCGCTCGCCAACCACCTGGAGCAGCAAGGCCACGGACATCTCGCGGCGATCACCTCGGTTGCTGGCGAACGTGGCCGACCGCGCAACTACACGTATGGTTCCGCCAAAGGCGCGCTCACTCGCTACCTCCAGGGCATTCGCAGCCGGCTCTATCGTACCGACGTCTTGGTTCACAACATCAAGCTTGGTCCGGTCGACACGCCGATGACCGCGGACCACGCCAAGCATGCGCTCTTTGGCGAAAAGAAGCGCGTCGCTCGTGGCATCGTTCGAGCACTCGACGGGCGTCGCCACACGATCTACCTGCCATGGAGCTGGCGCATGATCATGGGCATCGTGCGTGCGTTGCCCGAACCCGTGTTCCAGCGTTTCGGCTTCCTGTCCGGCCGGTGAGAGAGTCGGGGTAACGGTCCGCGCCGGTCAGCCGCGGATGCTTTCCAGTGCCCACGCAGCCGAGCGGCGGAGTAAGAGCTGCTCGGCGTCCAGTGCGTTTTCCAGCGCAGGGATGGCCGCGATCGCGATCGGGCCGAGCTTCTCGAGTGCCCAGGCCGCAAAGGTCTGCACCTCGCCGTCCGCGTCTTCGAGTGCGAGCGCCAGCGGTAGCACCGCGCTGCGCAACGCCGATCGGTTGCCGAGCTCGCTGGCGACCTTGCCGAGCGCCAGCGCGGCGGCTCGGCGCACCGTGGATTCCGGATCGCTGAGTCGAGCTGCGAGTGGTTCCGCAGGCGCGTGCTGATCGGTCGCCGCGGCCGCGAGCGCGTGGATTGCCTGCTCTCGCACGCCGGGCTCTGGGTCCTTCAGGTAGCCAGCGATCGCGGTGCGTGCTGGCGCTGCGCGGGAGCCGAGCTTGGCGATTGCGCGCAGCACATCCATGCGGGCGGCATCGCGTTCGACGTGCAAAGCCTGCAAGAGGACCTCGGCGGCCGCATCCTTGTCGAGCTCTGCCACCAAGCGGGCACAGATGGATCGCCCCTTCGAAGAGGCGTGCTCGAGTTGCTCTGCGACCTGAGGGAACGCTGCGCGCCCGAGCTCGGAGAGGCCGCGCGTCGCGATCTGTCGAACCGTTGCATCCTCCGAGTCCAAGAGCGCAGCAAGTGCGCGGATGGCTCGCGGCGAGGATGGCGCGAGCTTGGCGATGAGCCGAGTGAGCGTCCGCCGAACCGTCTCGGATTCGTCGGCGAGCGCGTCGATGTAGGTCGAGAGCCGCGCTGGATTGGGCCCCTGTCGTTCGAGCTGGATCGCGGCGCCGGCCCGAACACGCGGGCTCACGTCCGCGAGGGCGTTGTGCAGTGCCTCGACCACGCCCTCGCCCGAAGGTGCGACTTCGCCGAGTGCCCACACCGCCCACTCACGCACGGTCGTGTCGACGTCGGCGGCGGACCGAATCAGTGCTTGCGCCGTGCGCGCACCCTCCACGTGCCCGCGGCGCCCGAGTTCGAGGACGGCGTGGACGCGCTCGGCAGCGTCCTGGTGGTCGAGTTGCTGAATCAAGATCGTAGTCGGAGTGCCGCTGAGGTGATCGACGTAGTGTGGCGGCCTGCGAGTCGCGGGCAAGGGGGGGACGTCGTTCTCCTCTCGTTGCTCGGATGGAGCGTCAGACATGACTGTCTCCTTGGGCGAGAGAGAATCGAGAGATGAATAGACAGAGCAGATCGAGGCGGGGGCGTTGCCACGGTCGCCGCTATGAGTAGCACAAGCGCTCTCGGACATCGCGTTCGCCCAGCACTATATACCGCATGGTCGTGTGGTCATTCGACTGGGTTGTTGCGCGAACGGCGGGAGTTTCTTTTCTTATGCGGTTTCGCGCAGTGGTGCAACGATTCGTTGCCCGCTGCTCTACATAGGGATTTTTTTCAGGTTCCGATTGCGCGAATGCGCAAGAGCGTTTGAAGCAACGGCTCGAGTTCGCTGAGTGGTAGCATGTTGGGCCCGTCCGATGGTGCGGCGTCCGGGTCTTCGTGCACTTCCATGAACAAACCGTCGACGCCGACCGCGACCGCTGCGCGCGCAAGTGGCGCAACCATCGTGCGATCGCCACCAGTCGTGTCGCCGGCCCCGCTCGGTCGTTGGACCGAATGCGTGGCATCGAAAATCACCGGCGCGCCGAACCGCCGCATCGTCACCAGGCCGGTGAAGTCGACGACGAGCCCGTGGTATCCAAACGATGTGCCGCGCTCCGTGACGAGCACGCGCTCGGAGCCGCTCTCGCGCACCTTGGCGATCGGGTGCCGCATGTCCTCCGGCGCGAGGAACTGCGCCTTCTTGATGTTGATGGCACTGTCGGTCGCCGCGGCCGCGCGCAGCAGATCCGTTTGACGACAGAGAAACGCCGGGATCTGCAGGATGTCGACCACCTCTGCGGCCGGGGCGCATTGGGATGGCTCATGGACGTCGGTCAGGACCGGGAGGTCGAGCTCGCTGCGCACGGCGCCGAGCCAGGCGAGCCCCTCGTCAAGACCCGGTCCGCGGTAGGAGTGCAGCGACGTGCGGTTGGCCTTGTCGAACGACGCCTTGAACACGAACGGCACCTCCAGCCGCTTGCAGATGACCGAGATCGCCTCGGCATGTCGCATGGCATGGTCGCGCGACTCGAGCACGCACGGGCCGGCGATCAGCGCCAGCGGCGCGTCCTTGCCAAACCTCACGGGCCCTACGGTGACAGCCTGCATGATTCGGTCAGCCGCTTGAGCGAGTGCAGGGGTTGTGCAGTACGCCGAGCCCCTCGACCTCGACTTCCATACGGTCCCCATCCTGCAGGTAGATTGGCGGTTTGCGGGCAAAGCCCACGCCCGGCGGTGTGCCGGTCGCGATCAGATCTCCGGGCTCCAAAGTGATGGACTCCGAAATATAGGAAACCAGCTGCGGGACCCCAAAGATGAGTTGGTCGGTATTGGAGTCCTGTAGCGTCTTTCCATTGAGGCGGAACGAGATGCGCAGCTTGTGCGGATCGGCGATCGCGTCGCGCGACACGAGCCATGGACCAGACGGTGCAAAGGTGTCACACGATTTGCCGCGCTGCCATTGGCCATCGGCAAACTGAAAGTCGCGGGCGCTCACGTCATTGACGTTGGTGTAGCCGAGCACGGCGTCCATGGCGTCCTCGACTGCGACACGCGTCGCCGTCCTGCCAATGACGACACCAAACTCGGCTTCGTAGTCGACCTCGGTGCTGCCCGCAGCCAGCAGCACCGGATGCTCCGGTCCACATACCGACGTGGGAAATTTCGAGAAGATCAGCGGCGCCTCCGGAATCGCCATCTTGCTCTCCTCGGCGTGGTCCCGGTAGTTGAGGCCGATGCACAGGACCTTGCCCGGACGCGGCACTGGCGCCAAGAGCTGCACGTCCGCGAGCGGGATTGCTGCGCCACAGGCCTCGAGCTCCCGGCGCTTGGCTGGGTCCTTGCTCGCCTGCTCGGCCAGCTGCCGCGCGGCCCCGTGTGATGCGCCGGCCTCGTCGAACCACTCGAGGTATTCCGCCGGCTGGGGGACCTCCGCAGCCTCGTAGCAGTCGAGGACGAGCTCATCCGTGAGCAGCACGCCAAAGCGCGGCGGCTGGTTGGCTACGACAAAGCTAACGAATCTCACGGGTTGTCTCTCATGCGGTGGTGTCTCAGGGCTGTGATCTCCTGCCTGGTGACCCTGCCTCGCCGGGCCCAGAAGTGCAAGCGTTCACTAGCCTGAAGTTCCCTGTCGTAGTAGGCGGATCTCTAGTACTCATCGTTATTTACAACGATGGATGGAGCGCAGATCTACCTACGCTCGAATCGTGTTCAGCAATCAGTGATTCGGAATCCTAGGTTCGCATGCCTCTTTGGTGAAGTGGTTTGCGGAAGTGGAAGTGACAACAGGAAAAACCACGGAGATCACAGAGATCGACATGGCCTTGCCATCCTCGCGAGAGCCCAACCATACGTCCAAGATCTCGACTGCTTACATTCCTACACAATATCGCCGAACATGATCGTTGCCATCCGTGCAACAAGGACTCACGCCCATCTTAGGCTGGGAACTTGCGACTAGAGCGACACCGACTGCTCTGCCCAAACCTGGAACTCGCGGTGCTTGTGGACCTCGGCCTTGGCTTGCACCTGGCCGCCGGCGACGCGGATCATGTGTTCGAACACCTCGACGCCGACCTGCTCGATTGTGTGTGTGCCGTCGATGACACCGCCGGCGTTGAGGTCGATGTCGCGCTCCATACGCGCGAACAACGTCGAGTTGGACGCCAGCTTGATCACCGGTGCCAGCGCGTTGCCGATGGTCGTGCCGCGCCCTGTGGTAAAGACCACGACCGTAGCCCCGGCGGCGACGAGCCCGGGCGTGGACTCCTGGTCGTAGCCGGGGCCCTGCATCAGGTGCAGGCCGCGCGCGCTCGGGCGCTCGGCATACGCGCAGGTGCCTTCGACGCGTGTGGTGCCGGCCTTGGCCATCGCGCCGAGCGACTTGATCGTGATGTTGAGCAGCCCGCCAGCGATGTTGCCGGGGCTCGGATTGTCGTCGAGCTTGGTGCCGAACTTGGCGGCATACGCCTTGTACCAATCGACGATCTCAAACACGCGGCGGCCGACGGCTGCGTCTTTGGCGCGCGCTGCGAACAGATGCTCGGCGCCGCAGAACTCGGGGACCTCGGTGATGAGCACCGTGCCACCAGAACGGATCAATCGATCGGCGGTGTGGCCGAGCGCCGGGTTTGCGGAGAGGCCGGAGAAGCCGTCCGATCCGCCACACTTGACGCCGAGCACAAGCTCGGCCACGGATTCCCGCGATCGTGCGCACGCGTTGACCCTGGGTAGCAGCGCCTGCACCTCGGCGAGACCGCGCTCGATCGCAGCTTGCGTGCCGCCGACCTGTTGGATGCCGAAGGACACGGTCGGCTTGTCCCACGAGGTCCGGCCGGTGCGTGCGAGAAACGCGTCCATGACGTCGAGGTTGGTCTTCTCGCAGCCGAGTTCGATGAAGATCACGCCGCCGACGTTCGGATGATCGGCGCAGTTGGCGAGGGTCCGGAGCAGCACTTCGATGTTGGAGCCGTCTGAGCTACCGCAGCCCAAGTTGTGTGGCAGCGCGACAATGCCGTCGACGTTGGGGAACGCGCTGCGGTCGAACTGCGCGAACTCGGCGATGGTTGCGATCTGCTGGGCCTCGTGGCTCGAGCACATGCTGGTCGGCACGATTGCCACGTAGTTGCGCGTGCCAACCCGTCCGTCGGCGCGGCGGAAGCCGGCGAACGTTGCGCGCTGCTCGACCGGGATGTAGTTCGGCGCCGGGTTGGCGAGGTCGTCGGGTAGCTCGCGCGAGATGGGCACGTCATTCGACATGTTGGTGGCGTCGATCGGGTCGCCTGCTCCGATCCCGTCGCCGGCCTCGCGCGCGGTTCCGATCGGCTGGCCATACTGCAACACAAACGACCCTGCAGGGATCGGGCGTGTGGCGAAACGATTGCCGCGTGTCACCGGGCCGGTGACTACCAACTCGCTGCCGTTCGGCATGCGAATCGTCTCGCCGCCGTCGAGGTCGGCCTTGACGACAGCGACGTTGTCGGCGGCATCGACGAGCACGGCCACATCCTGCAGGCGAAGCACGGCGCTCATTGGTCGAGGTCGCGCGTGTCGAGCCGGTCCGCCTCGGCCAAGGCGCGGAAGCGGGCGAGCGTGTCGGTGACGGCAGACTCGAGCGGCGTCACCTCGAGGTCAGGAATCGCTGCATGAATGGCGTGTCCATCGAGCGCTGGCGGCACCGGTAGCTCCGGGCCGTCGAAGCTGATGAGCCCGCGCTGTCCGGAGGCCGCCTCGATGAGCTCGACGATGCGCTCGACACGCACCGAGTCGCCGTGCAGATTAAACACGTGGGCGCCGCGCGGCGCGCGATCGGCGCACGCCACGAATGCCTGCGCCGTGTCGGCGACATAGTTGAAGTCCGTCGCGCCGCGGAAGCCGATCACGTAGGGGCGACCGATGGCTGCAGCCTTCATCGCCGAGGTCGGACCGCTCGTGAGGCCCTGGTCACGCCCGACACCAAACACCGTGAGCGGTCGAATCCCGACGCTCTCGACGCCGTTGTCGTGCCAGTAGACGCGGGCGTTGCCTTCGTTGGCCCGTTTGTAGACGCCATAGTGCGTGGTCGGATGCGGCGTCGTCGTTTCGTCCGGCGCGTCGCCATCCTCCCGGCCGAAGACCGCAGCCGAACTCGCATACACGATGCGCTCCAACTCGAGCTGCCGCGCGGCCTCGAGCACGTGCACCGTGCCGAGCACGTTGACGCGCGCGCCCGCGGCTGGGTCGGCCTTGCAGAACGGAACCTGGAGCCCGGCCAGATGGATGGCCTTGCGAGCTCCCGAGTGTTCGATCGCGGCACGCACGGCGGCGAAGTCGCCGATATCGCCGGTGACGAAACGAATGCGTTCGAAGGCAGCGTCGTCGAGGAGGTCGCGAATCCGCCGCGGATCGCCGCCGATGTCGAACACGACCGGGATGTCGCCGCGGTCGACGAGCGTCTTGACGACCCATGCGCCGATGCAGCCGAGTGCGCCGGTCACGAAGTAAGTCTGCGTCATGAGGTTCTGGGAAGGTTGTAGATGCGCGCCGCGTTGCCACCGAACAGTTTGGCTCGGGCCCGCTCGGGTAGCCGCGCCGCCCACGTCGTCACGATCTCGAGGACGCTGGCATAGTCGGAAGCCAGCAGGCAGACCGGCCAATCGGATCCGAATAGAATGCGGTCTTCACCAAACGCGTTCCAGACCGCGTCGAGATAGGGCACGAAGTCCGCGGGGCGCCAGCTGGCCCAGTCGGCCTCGGTCACCAGTCCGGACACCTTGCAGGCGAGATTCTCATGGCCAGCGAGCGCTGCGATGGCCTCGCTCCATGGTGCGAGCCGTCCGGCTGCGATCTCGGGTTTGGCGATGTGGTCGAGGACGAATGCCTGTCGCGGAAACTCGGCGACGAGCTCGCGGGCGGCGTCGAGCTGGCGCGGATAGACCAATACGTCGTAGACCAAGTCGCGGCCGGCGAGCATGGCGATCCCGTTGCGGAAGGTCGGGCGCAGGCAGAAGCGATCGTCGGCCTCGTCCTGAAGGATGTGGCGGATGCCGACGAGCTGCGTTCCGGCGAACTGCTCGAGCTGCGCGCCGACCTCCGCAGCGCAGAGGTCGACCCAGCCGACTACTCCCGCGATGCGCGAGTTCGCCGCAGCCAGCTCGAGCAGCCACCGCGTCTCGTCCAGCGACTGTCGCGCCTGCACCGCGATGCTCGCGTCGATCGCATGCACGTCGAGCAGCGGCGCCAGGTCGTCCGGCAGGAAGTCCCGCCGGAGCACGGCCATTCGCTCGTCGATCCAGCTGTATCCGTTCGGATCGTAGATCCAAAAGTGCTGGTGGGCGTCGATGCGCATGCCCGCAGTATGCCGTGCCTACTTGCGAATCGACAGCTGGGTGGCGTTGGAGAAGCGGATGCCCGAAGGGCTCGGGCCGATGACCTGCAACGGCAGCACTGCGCCACGCAGGCGCGGGTCCTTCGACACCGGGATCCGAAACAAGGAGAGCTTCGAGGCGCCAATCGGCGTGAAGCCCGCAAAGATCGTGGTCGCCGGATCGAGCCGCAGCGTGCCGATCGATGTCGCGATGTTGGCGCGCTTGCCGGCAAGAAAGTGCAGCGCAAAGCCCGTCTCCGCGATCACCTGGAAGGTCGCGTTCGTCCCCGGGACATCGTCGCCCCCGACCTTGAAGTAGAACGGCCGCTGGGCGCGCAGCGAGATCGCTTGCATCCGTGGCTCGGCCCGTGCCGTCCGGCCCGCGACACGGTCGAGCCCGCGCGGCGCGTCGCGCAGGAAGGTGTCGAGGAAACCGCCGACGATGCGTTGGCTCAGCTCGAAGACCTCGCGGGCGATCGGCGGCCGACCGCTCAACCACGCGGCAACCGTCATATGATTGCAGTCTTTGTTGAGCAGGTGGAACACGATGAGATCGCGGCTGTTGGTGACCTGGTCGAAGACGACCTGCGCGTGCTTCTTATAGGGCGTGATCTTGTCGTTCGCACCGTTGAGGATGAGCAACGGCACGCGCACCTTGGGCGCGACGCGCTCGACGTACTTCTGGTCGTAGCCGATGAACGGCGCGAGCGCGATGCCGGCCCGGTAGCCGGGGTTGTTGGCCAGCACGTGCACGACGTTGCTGCCCCCGGTGGAGTGCCCCATGACGGCGGCATGCTTGGTATCGAGTGCGCCCGCGAGAAACGCGCCGGGCCGCGAGTTTTCCCGCGCCAGCGCCGCGAGCACGGCGACCCCGTCGGCAATCTGCAGGTCGAGATCCTTCGGCGCGGTATCCGCCATCACGCCGATGTAGCCACGCGACGCGAGCGCGTAGCCGAGCTCGACGTACATCCAACCAGACAGCGTGAACCCGTGCAGGAACACGACGATCGGGTAGCCGCCCTTGCGTGGCAGCAGTGGTGCTCGAGGGCCAAGCGACTTGGCCGGATAGAAGACAGTCGAAGTCAGGATCCGGGAGCCAGTCTTCGTCGGATTGACAAGACCAAACCCGCGGACACCGACGGGAAACGTTTGGGAGGCCACTGCGCCGCCGAGCAGGCATGCGACGAGAGGCAGCAGCAAGGGGAGCCTCATGACCCCATTAGAGCCAGAGATGGCCGTCCGGGTCAAGCGGTCGTGACCGTTTCGTGAGCTACGATGTGCGCATGAACGTTCGTTCCACCGTATTCGTGGCCGTCGCTTACGGCCTGCTCTGTTGCTGCGCGCTCCGAGGTCAGGATGCTCCCGTTACCAAGGGCACCGAGGCGCGCCGGCCCAACATCGTGATGCTCTTCGTCGATGACCTCGGTTGGCGCGACGTCGGCTTCATGGGCAGTCATTTCTACGAGTTCAGCCCGTATCGCAATCCTGACATCCCCGATGGCAAGGTGGGCGAGTACCTGACCGATCGGCTGACGGACGAGGCGTTGCGCTTCATCGAGGCCAATCGCAAGCAGCCGTTCTTTGTCTACATGACTTACTACAACGTGCACACGCCCATCCAGCCCAAGCTGGACAAGGTGGCGCACTATCGGAAGAAGGCTCCGGACGGCGGCCAGAAGAATGCTCGCTATGCGGCGATGGTCGAAGCCGTGGACGACAGCGTCGGACGTATCGTTGGGGCGATCGAGGAGCTCGGCCTGCGCGAGGACACCGTGATCGTGTTCTTCTCCGAAAACGGCGGGGTCGGACGCATCACGTCGAACTCTACGATCTAGTTGCAGACATCTCCGAGACCGATGATCGCGCGCGCACCGACCCGGAGACGGCAGCAAGGCTCCGCGGCATGTTGCACGCCTGGCGCAAGAAGACGCACGCGCCGATGCCGACCAAGTAGCTTGGGTTCTTAGTCCATGGGTAGCGAGTTCGCCTCGGCCGCCGTCAGGAGCATCAGCAGGCAGGCAGACGTAGCGTAGACCGGTCCACCCTCATCGCACCACGGGCCGGCGAGTGGCCAGGATCCGTCGTCTTTGGCGTGCGAGGACAGGGCCGCGACGATCGCCTTCTGCCAGGTCTTCCACGCATCTCCGCCCACGAGACTGAGAGCGTGGGTTGCGTGCAGCCAATAGTAGAGATCGATTGTGCCACGGCCCTCGTCCCAGAGTGGCGGATGCGCGAGGATGAGCTTGGTGGCGCGACGCGCGAGCTCCTCGTGCAGCGAAGCCGGACGCACGCGGGTGCGGGCCCGCAAGCTGATGGCGGCGAGTGCAACTGTGAGCTCTGCCGGGAAACGCGTCTCGTAATGCAGGAGTCGCGACGAGCCCTGCCCGCGCTTGACGTAGCCGACGCTTCCGTCGTTGCTGGTGATCGTGGAGAGCCACCGCACTGCGGTGCGCGTTCGGTTGGGGTTGGTCGCTACGCCGGCGTCACGCGCGGCCACGAGCGCCAGCAGCATCCAGCCTGTGACCGATGCGTCGCTATCGCCATGCGGGACATAGCGCCAGCCGCCCTGAACGCCCGGCGAGTTTTCGATGTAGCGAACCGCGCGCCGCACGCACCGCTCGGTGTTGGGGTCTGGTTGTGCGCGGATGGCATGTGCCAGCGCGATCGTCGCGATTGCGTGGCCGTAGTGGACGGCGTTCATTGCCGGGGCGGGGCCGATGCGACCGTTCTTGGCGTCTTGTTGTTTGGCTAGAAACGCGAGGGCTCGTCGGATGTTTTTCGCATGTGGACCGTGGCGCCAATCGATGCTGCCGGCCATGAGCGTCAGCGTTGCAAGTCCGGTGACGCCGATGTCCTTACCGTTGTGCAACGGCCCGCCCTTGGGGTGTTCTTTTTTCTTCGCTTTGGGATCTGCGAGCCAGGCTCCGTCGGCGCGCTGTGTCTTGGCCAGCCAGTCCAGGCCGTGGGTAATCGGGGTCTTGACCTGTTTGCCGAGACGCGCCTCGGTGCGGCGGAGACGTTCTTCAGCGATGAGCTTGGGGAGCAGCACCGGGGCTGCCTTGGCGCGCGCGGCCTCGAGTGCCCGTCTGGCCTTGCCGAGTCTTCGGATGCTGCGCACATCCGTGCGCAACGAGAACCGATCGATCGCTTCCTGTGCCTTTTTGGCCCGTCGGTCTGCTGCGTCCGCGATCCGCCTCATCCGGCTGAGGGCGGACGCCGTGCGCTTTGCTTCGGTTCGCAGGCTGGGCTTCGAACACGCGACATAGATGCGTTCGCCGCGTGCGAGAGCTTGCCGCAAGGCGCGCGCTCGTGCGAGCAACGTCGGACGGACCGCTGCGGACGGCGGCAGTGCCAGCAGTTCGTCCAGCGTCTGCTGCGCACGCTGGATCCGCTTCTTCGGGCCCTCCGACGCGAACACGTAGGCGAGCCCCAGAAGCACCGCCGGATGCGTGGCGTGTTGCTTTCGCAACTCGATCAATCGCTCGAGGTTCGCGCTCGGGTCCTCGGCGCCAAGTAGTGTCGCAACCTCGGCCGCGACCTCATCGCGAGGCTCCTGTTGGCGCGGCGGGAGCGCCCCAACGAGCATCCAAACGACCGAGAAACAGGCGGGAAGAGCGATGCAGTCGAGCAAGAGAGGGACCTCCGCAGCCACGATAGGCACAACCCGGCGGCTGTCCAGCCGTCCCACAAGGAGGCTCTGGGGGACGGCGGGGCCTACGAGGAGACGCATCGACGCACATGGGCGTCGTGCGTAACACCTGTGCGGTGCCGGGTAACGCGCGGGTCACGAAAGCGCCATCCTGCCGTCGTTGGCGAGCGCTGCTTGGTGGCCCATCTCTTGCGGAGTCTGCGGATGTTCGCTCGTCGCTTTTCTACGGTGTTGCCATGTTGAGTTCGTTCGTCCTCGCTTGCCTCGTTGCGCTACCGCATGGCGGTATGCGATGTCGCTTCCCGGAGGCGGCCGTGCCGCCTGTTGCGAATCCGGCCCTTGCTGGCGTGCAGGAGGACCTGGTGCATTGGCTCGATTGGTGGCGCGACGAGCGCGAGCGATGGATGCGCCGGCCCTCGAGCGCGGTATCGGCCGCGGATCGGGCGGAGATCGCCAGGGCGCTCATGACCGCGCTGCAGCGCGCACTGGCGGACCCGTCGCGCGACCAGGATCTAGTTCGGGCCTGTGTGTTAGCGCTTGCCCAAGTGGGCGGTCCGGGCGCGTTGGATTGTATCCTGGCTCGATTCGACGATGCCGATGTGCAGGTCCGTCGCACGGCCGCACTCGCGCTCGGCGTGCGCGGTGACGCGGCCGCGCTCGCCCGGCTGATTGCCGACCTCGAGCGCGCCACCGATGGCTCGGGGCAGAGAGCGCGAGGCACGGCGCGTCACTCGTGCTATGCCCTCGGACTCTTGGCGCGGGCCGGGGAGCCATGGGTTGTCGCGGCGGTTTGCAAGGCGCTGGCTCGCGTGCTGGTTGTCTCCACCGAGGTCGACTTGCGCGTAGCGGCGCTGCGCGGGCTTCGCATCGCCGGAGCACACGCGCGGCCGCAGATTCGCCACACGGTGCGGGCGCAGTTGCGCCGATTGGTCTTTGCGAGAGGCAACGAGGTCGTCCGCGCGAACGCGTGCACGGCATTGGCCGCCATGGTCGGCGCCGGCTCCGCGGCGCTTGGCCCTAGGATTGCGCGCGAGCTATGCGATCGCTCGTCACCGCACCGGCTGTTGCAGGTCTCGACGGCACTGGCGCTCGGTCGGCTGCCGCGCAGTGATGCCGGCGTCGCACGCCTGCGGCAGCTGGTGCGCGCGGGCGCGAGCGAGCGGGCGCGGCGCTTTGCGTCTCTCTCGCTCGGACGTGTTGGTGACGCCGACGATCGTGCGTGGCTGCTCGCGGAGCTCGAGCGCGCCCCGCCGTCGCAGCGGCCTTGGGTCGCATTCGGGCTAGCGCTTTTCAATGCACGCACGCGGAGTCGGGAGGCGCCAATCGACCGCGGCGTGGCGCGAGCTCTGCACGCGAGGTTCCGCGCGGAGTCCGATCCCTTCACCAAGGCTGGCCTCGCGCTCGCCCTCGGCCTCATGAAGGACCGGACTGCCGGCGAGGAGATCATCGCGGCGATGCGCGCCGCCGGCCGCGGCCCGGCCGCTGGAGCCTGCGCGCTCGCCCTGGGCCTGATGGGATACCGCCCCGCGCGACTTCCGATTCGAACACTCCTGCAGCAGGCGTGGGATCGTCTGGGCATTGCCGGCCGCGCCGGCGACGCCCTGTCCCTGCTCGGCGATCGGGACCTGGTGTCGTTGTGCCTCGAGCCACTGCATTCCGCGAGCACGGCGCGTCTGTGCACGGCCTGCCGCGTGCTCTCCGTCTCCCGAGCCGCAGCGGCCGTCCCGCCCTTGCTCGACCTCATCCGCGACGCCAAGGCTCGCCCGCTCGCCCGCGCTCTCGCGGCGGAGGCGCTCGGAGCGCTCTGCGACAACGGGCGCCGCTGGGACACCTCTTTGGTGACTGGCGAGGGCGGGGGCCTGAGTGGGTGGTAGGGTTCTTGGTGGTGGAACGGGTGGTCCTGCCGCCTTCGAATACTCAGCGCAGCGGTAGCACAGAGCCGATCCTGCCTGGCGCGCTGCGGCCTGGGAGGCTCACGGCTTGCGCGTAGACGTGTGGATAGATCGCTGGCCCGTGCCGCAGGAAAAACGTGTGCGTCCCGCCGGGCAGGATGATCGCATC